>JAEYPG010000282.1 GCA_023410975.1 Pseudomonadota bacterium | reverse complement strand
CCTGGAGCGTGGCGCGCCCGGTGCGCGACGGCCTGCGCTCGGCCGGCTTCGAGGCCGAGCGCGCGCCGGGCTTCGCCCAAAAGCCTGAGATGACGCGCGCCCGCTTCGCGCCGGTGTTCGTGCCGCGCCGCACGGCGGGGCATCCCCTGTCGGCCCAGGTCGCGCCGGACACGCCGCGCAGCGCCCTGGTCATCGGCGCGGGACTGGCCGGCGCCGCCTGCGCGCAAGCCCTGGCGGCCGGCGGCTGGCAGTGCACGGTGCTGGAACGCCACGCGGAGCCGGCCAGCGAAACCTCCGGCAACCGCGGCGGCCTGTTCCACGGCGTGGTCAACGGCCAGGACGGGCCGCACGCGCGCTTCAACCGCGCCGCCGCGCTGCTGGCACATCGCAGCTACGCGCCGCTGATCGCCGCCGGCCGCATCCCCGGCCAGCTGGAAGGCCTGCTGCGCCTGGCCGGTGCCGATGCCGACCTGGACGCCCTGCGCGCGCTCATCTCGGCGCAAGGCCTGCCGCCCGATTACGTGCAGCTTCTCACCGCGGCCGAAGCCGCCGAGCGCTGCGGCCTGCCGCTGCGGGAGCCGGCCTGGTTCTACCCCGGCGGCGGCTGGCTGCAGCCGGGCGCGCTGGTGCGCCACTGGCTGGACCGTCCCGGCATCACCCTGCGCACCGGCGTGCAAGCGCATGCGCTGCGGCCATCGGACGCGGGCTGGTCCGTCCTGGACGCTCGTGGCGGGGAGGTCGCGCAGGCCAGCGCCGTGGTCTTGGCCAATGCGGGACAAACCTGTACGTTGCTGAAACCGCTGCTGGGCGACGCGCCGCGCTGGCCGCTGGGCCAGCAGCGCGGCCAGGTGACCATCGTGCCGGGCGACACGCCGGGGCTGCGGCGCCCACACATTCCCGTCGCCGGCGGCGGCTATGCCCTCAGGCTGAAGAATGGGAACCTCGTATGTGGCGCAACAGCCAGCCTGCAGGACCCGGACCCTTCGCTGCGCGACGCGGACCAGCAGTTCAACCTGCAGCGGCTGCGCCGACTGGGCATCGAGGTGGAGGCGGACGACGTGCCGCTGTCCGGCCGCGTGGGCTGGCGCACGCTGGCCGACGACCGGCTGCCCGTGGTGGGCGCGGTCCCCGTGCCGGGCGCGTCCGCGCAACGCGTGCGCGACCTTCCCCGGCTGCCGGGCCTGTACGTGTGCACCGCGCTGGCCTCCCGCGGCATCGGCTGGGCGCCGCTGCTGGGCGAGTTGATCGCGGCCTGGGCCGGCGGCGGGCCCTTCCCGCTCGAAGCCGAGCTGGTGGAGGCGGTGGACCCGGCGCGCTTCAGCGTGCGCAGGGCGCGCAAGGCGCAGGCCGGGGCTGAAAGCGACGACCGCGCCGGAAGGCGCCGGCACTCGAAGCTTCGGGCGGCGCGGTCGCCGCCCAGGGCCCCCGCAATCAGAACGTCAGCGTCTTCACGCCTTCGGCCGTGCCCAGCAGGCACACCTGCGCCTTGTGGCGGGCGAAAATGCCCACGGTCACCACGCCGGGCCACTGGTTGATCTCGGTCTCCATAGCCAGCGGATCCGTGATGCGCAGGCCGCGCACGTCGAGGATGGGGTTGCCGTTGTCGGTCAGCACGCCGGGGCGCAGCGTGGCTTCGCCGCCCAGGGCCTTGAAGCGGCGCGCGATCTGCGCCGCGGACATGGCGATCACCTCCACCGGCAGCGGGAAGCTGCCCAGCACCTGCACCAGCTTCGACTCGTCGGCGATGCAGACGAAACGATCGGCCAGGTCGGCGACGATCTTCTCGCGCGTCAGCGCCGCGCCGCCGCCCTTGATCATGAAACCGCCGTGGTCGATCTCGTCGGCGCCGTCCACGTACACCGGGATGCGTTCCACCGTGGCCGCGTCCAGCACCGGGATGCCATGGGCCTTGAGCCGCTCGGTGCTGCGCTCGGAACTCGACACCGCGCCGGCGATCTGGTCCTTGATGCGGGCCAGCGCGTCGATGAAGCAATTCACCGTGGAGCCCGTGCCCACGCCCACCACGCTGCCGGGCACCACGTGCGCGACAGCGGCCTGGCCCACGAGGGCCTTGAGTTCGTCCTGGTTCATGGGCGCGGATTATCGGCGACACCGTTTGAGACAATCCGGGGATGTCCTTGGTCCCCTACGCCCTCACCCGCTCCTTCCTCTTCGGCATCGATCCGGAGCAGGCCCACGAACTCACGCTCAACTCCATCGCGCGGCTACAGAACACGCCCGCGCAATGCCTGTGGTCCCAGCCGCGCGTGGGCGCGCCGGTGACGGTGGCGGGGCTGCGCTTCCCCAACCGCATCGGCCTGGCTGCGGGGCTGGACAAGAACGGCCGCTGCATCGACGGCCTGGGCGCCATGGGTTTCGGATTCATCGAGGTCGGCACCGTCACGCCCAAGGGCCAGCCGGGCAACCCGAAGCCGCGCATGTTCCGCATCCCGCAGAAGGAGGCGCTGATCAACCGCCTGGGTTTCAACAACGAGGGCCTGGCCGCGTTCCTGGCCAACGTGCAGCGCGCGAAGTCCTTCCGCGCCGGCGGCGGGCTGGTGGGTCTGAACATCGGCAAGAACGCCGCCACGCCGATCGAGAACGCGGTTGACGACTACCTGATCTGCCTGGACGGCGTGTACCCGCACGCCGACTACGTGACGGTCAACATCTCCAGCCCCAACACCAAGAACCTGCGCGCGCTGCAGAGCGACGAGGCGCTGGACGCGCTGCTGTCGCAGCTGCAGGAGCGGCGCCAGGCGCTGCAGCGCCAGCACGGCCGCACCGTGCCCATGTTCGTGAAGATCGCGCCCGACCTGGACGAGGCGCAGGTGAAGGTGATCGCCGCGACGCTGCGCGCCAACGGCATCGACGGCGTCATCGCCACCAACACCACGCTGGCGCGTGACGCGGTGCAGGGCCTGCCGCATGCCGAGGAAGCCGGCGGCCTCTCGGGCCGACCGGTGTTCGAGGCCAGCAACCGCGTCATTGCGCAGCTGCGCGCGGCCCTGGGCAGCGGCTACCCGATCATCGGCGTGGGCGGCGTGCTCAGCGGCGCCGACGCCAAGGCCAAACTGCAGGCCGGCGCGGACCTGGTGCAGATCTACACCGGCCTGATCTACCGCGGCCCGGCGCTGGTGCGCGAGGCGGCGCAAGCGACGGCGGGCTGAATACCAGCGTCATTGCAAGTGCCCCCTTCGGGCTGAGCCTGTCGAAGCCCCGTTGCCCAACTGGCTGACAGGCCCTTCGACAAGCTCAGGGCGAACGGAAAACTACTCCCCGACCACCACCCCTTCGCGCCGCGGATCGGCCCCGCCGATCCAGCCGCGCGGCGTGCGCAGCAGCGCCTGGATGCCGCTGTCCAGCGCCGTCTCGTTCACCTCGTGCCCGCGCTCGCGCAGCGCCTGCAGCGTGCCGGGCGGGAAGCGGCCCCGCTCCAGCAGCGTGGGGCCGTTCATGCTGGCGAAGTTGGGCAGCTCCACGGCCGGCTGCGGCGCCAGGCCCGCGCCCAGCGTGAAGAACAGCGTCTTGGCCGTGTAGTGGATGATCCCGGCCCCGCCGGGCGCCCCCAGTGTCATCAGCAGCGTGCCGTCGCGCGCGTCGAAGACCAGCGTGGGGCTCATGCTGGAGCGCGGGCGCTTGCCCGGCTGCACGCGGTTGGCCACCGGATGGCCCTGGGCGTCGCTGGGCGCGAACGAGAAATCGGTGAGCTGGTTGTTGAGCATGAAGCCGCCCGGCAGCCCGGTGCCGCCGTCCGACATCAGCCGCGAACCCCAGACGGCCTCGATGGTGGTGGTCATGGACACCGCCCGGCCCTGCGCGTCCACGATGCTGACGTGGCTGGTGCCGAACTCCGGCTGCTCGGCCATCGGCGCTTGCGCCTGGGGCAGCGGCCCGGGGTTGCCGGGCTTGGCGGTCCTCATGCTCTGCGGCCCGACCAGCGCGGCGCGCCGGGCCAGGTAGCCCGGATCGAGCAGCGAGCGCCAGTCGTTGCCCGGCGCGGGCACGTAGTCCGGATCGCCCACGTAGGCCGCGCGGTCCGCGAAGGCCAGCCGCGCCGCCTCGGTGTAGGCGTGCAGCCAGTCCGGCGCCGGCAGCCCCTGCCGCAGCGGCTCGCCGGCACGCGGCAGCCGCTCCAGCATGCCCAGGATCTGCATCACCGCCAGGTGCCCCGAGGACGGCGGCGGGAAGCCGCAGACCTTGAATCTCACTTTCCACGGCGTGCAGATGGGTTCGCGCTCCTTGGGCACGTAGCCGTCCAGGTCGGCCAGCGTCAGGTGGCCGGGATTGCCGGGATGCCCCTGCACGCGGGCCACCATGTCCGCCGCCACCGGGCCCTCGTAGAACGCGGCCGCGCCGTCGCGAGCGATGGCGCGCAGCACCTGTGCCAGCGCCGGGTTGCGCAGCCGGTGCCCCACCGGCCAGGGCTCGCCATCGGGGCCGAACCAGTAGGCGGCGGCCTGCGGGCGGCCAGTCAACGTTGCCTTCTCCTGCACGAGCTGGCGGTGCAGGTACGGCGAGACGCTGAAACCGTCCTCGGCCAGCTTGATGGCCGGCTCGAACAGGTGCGCCCAGGGCAGCCGGCCATGCTGCCGGTGCGCCGCCTCCAGCATCGCCACCGCACCGGGCACGCCCACCGAGCGGCCACCCACCACCGCCTGCGCGAAAGTCATGGGCGTGCCATCCGGGCGCAGGAACAGGTTCTCCGTCACGGCGCCCGGTGCCATCTCGCGCCCGTCGAAAGCCTGCACCTTCGTGCCGTCCCAGCTCAGCAGGAAGGCCCCGCCGCCGATGCCGCTGGCCTGCGGCTCCACGAGCGTCAGGACCATCTGCACCGCCACGGCGGCGTCCACGGCCGAGCCGCCCTCGCGCAGCATCTGCAGCCCGGCCTGTGCCGCCAGCGGGTGGGCAGCGGCGACGGCCATGCGGCTGAACGCGGGACCAGCCGCCGCCTGGGGTCTGGACGTGCCGTCCTTGAGTCCGACCGGCAGCGCCGAGCAGCCCGCCAGGGCCGCGGCGATCAGGCCGGACAGCAGCGTGCGCCGTTGCACCCTCCAGCGGCCGGAACCGGACTTCGACGCGGCGGCGGATGTGCAGGCCGTGGCGGCCATCCCCTTGACGCAGGGCCCTGACATGTTTTTCTCCTTGTTCGCGCATACCGCTTGCCTGACGCGGGCATGCAAAAACCGCCCGCAGCAAGGACCCTGCCATGAGCACGACGCCCTGGTGCCGGCGGCTGCTCCAGCGTCTGTCGTGCATCTGCTTCTGCCTGTGGCTGGCCAGCTGCGGTGGACTGCCCACCATCGTGCCGGACATGGCGGTGCAGCGGCGGCCGGTGCAGATCGAGGGCGCGCGCGGGCCGCTGACGGCGGCGCAGAGCAAGGCGATCCTGGAGCGGCTGCAGGCGCGCGGCACGCCCACCAGCGTTCTGGATCGCCATCTCGCGCTGGAGGAGGCGCTGGTGGGCTCGCCGCTGGTGGCGGGCAACCGCGCGCAGTTGCTGCAGGACGGCCCGGCCACCTACGAGGCCATGTTCAGCGCCATCCGCGCGGCGCGCGACCACGTCAACGTGGAGTTCTACATCCTGGAGGACGACGAGGTCGGCCAGCGTTTCCGCGAGCTGCTGCTGGAGCGCCAGCGCGCGGGCGCGCAGGTCAACCTCCTCTACGACAGCGTGGGCAGTCTGGGCACGCCCAAGAGCTTCTTCGACCCGCTGCGCGAGGCCGGCGCCCAGGTGCTGGAGTTCAACCCGGTCAACCCGCTCAACGTGCGCCGCGGCTGGAACGTCAACCAGCGCGACCACAGGAAGCTCGTGGTGGTGGACGGGCGCGTCGCCTTCCTCGGCGGCATCAACATCAGCAGCGTGTACTCGGGCGGCTCGCTCTCGCGCTCGGGTTCGCGCGGGCGCTCGGTGAGCGAGCAGCAGCAGCGCCAGCGCGCCCGCGATGCCCTGCCCTGGCGCGACACGCAGGTGCGGATCGAGGGCCCGGTGGTGGCCGAGTACCAGCGCCTGTTCATGCAGACCTGGAGCGCGCAGCACGGCCCCGAGCTGCCCGCCCGAGACTACTTCCCGGCGCTGCAGCCGCAGGGCAGCGAGGTGGTGCGCGCCATCGGCAGCTCCCCCGACGAGCCCTACAGCTTCATCTACGCCACGCTGATCTCGGCGCTGCGCAGCGCGGAGACCGAAGTCCTCATCACCACCGCCTACTTCGTGCCCGATCCGCAGCTGCTGCAGACGCTGCAGGACGCGGCCCGGCGCGGGGTGAAGGTGAAGATGCTGCTGCCCAGCCGCAGCGACAGCAGCTTCGTGCTGGCCGCCGGGCGCGCCTACTACCAGGCGCTGCTCGACGCCGGCGTGGAGCTCTACGAGCGCCGCGACGCGCTGCTGCACGCCAAGACCGCGGTGATCGACGGCGTGTGGTCCACCGTGGGCTCCACCAACCTGGACTGGCGCAGCTTCCTGCACAACCAGGAGCTCAACGCCGTGGTGCTGGGGCCGGTGTTCGGCGCGCGCATGCGCGAGGTGTTCAACGCCGACCTGGCGGCCTCGCAGCGCATCGACCCGGCCGAATGGGCGCGGCGGCCCTTGAAGCAGCGCCTGGCGGAGCAGGCGGCGCGGCTGTGGTCGTGGTGGCTGTGAGCGCCACCACCGCCATGGAAAAAGCCGCCCGAGGGCGGCTTTCTCATCGGTGCGACGGCGGCTTCAGAGCAGCGTCACGCCGGTGCGTTCCTGCACGTACTCGCGCGTCACTTCGGGCGCCAGCTCGACCAGCTTCAGGCCCTCGGGGGTGACGTCCATCACCGCCAGGTCGGTGATGATGCGGTTGACCACGCCCACGCCGGTCAGCGGCAGCGTGCACTTGGGCAGGATCTTGAGGTCCGTGGTGCCGTCCTTCTTGCGGGCCACGTGCTCCATGACCACGATCACGCGCGGCACGCCGGCCACCAGGTCCATGGCGCCGCCCATGCCCTTGACCATCTTGCCGGGGATCATCCAGTTGGCGAGGTCACCCTTTTCTGAGACCTGCATGGCGCCCAGGATCGCCAGGTTGATCTTGCCGCCGCGGATCATTGCAAAGGAATCCGCCGAGGAGAAGATGGAGGAACCGGGCAAGGTGGTGACTGTCTGCTTGCCGGCATTGATGAGGTCGGCATCGACTTCGTCTTCGGTCGGGAAGGGACCGATGCCCAGCAGTCCGTTTTCAGACTGCAGCCAGACCTCCATGCCTTGCGGCACATTGTTCGCCACAAGCGTCGGCAGACCAATACCCAGGTTCACATAGAAACCGTCCTGCAGTTCGCGCGCCGCGCGTGCAGCCATTTGATCGCGTGTCCAGGCCATGGTGAAGCTCCTTATACGTTACGGATGGTGCGCTGCTCGATGCGCTTCTCGGGGTTGGCGTTCAGCACGATACGGTGCACATAGATGCCGGGCAGATGGATGTGGTCGGGGTCGAAAGCGCCGGTCTCGGCGATTTCCTCCACTTCGACGATCGTGACCTTGCCGGCCATCGCCACGTTGGGGTTGAAGTTGCGAGCGGTGCGGCGGAACAGCAGGTTGCCGGAACGGTCGGCCTTCCAGGCCTTGACGAGCGACACGTCGGGAACGAGCGAACGCTCCATCACATAGGTTTCGCCATCGAATTCACGGGTTTCCTTGCCGTCGGCCACGATGGTGCCCACGCCGGTCTTCGTGAAGAAGGCCGGGATTCCGGCGCCGCCTGCACGCAGCTTTTCGGCCAGCGTGCCCTGCGGCGTGAACTCGAGCTCGAGTTCGCCTGCCAGATACTGGCGTTCGAATTCCTTGTTCTCGCCGACATACGAAGCGATCATCTTGCTGATTTGACGGGTTTCCAGCAACTGACCCAGGCCAAAGCCGTCGACGCCCGCGTTATTGCTGATGCAGGTCAGGTTCTTGACCCCGGTATCGCGCAGCGCCGCGATCAGCGCCTCGGGAATACCGCAGAGGCCGAAGCCGCCCACGGCGATCGTCTGACCATCGGCCACTACGCCTTCCAGTGCTTCTGCGGCGCTTGCAAAGACTTTATTCATTACACCCTTCCTTGTGTAAAACTAAGTATTGAGGCTGATGCATGCAGCCGTTGCCGGAGGCACGGCCCGCATGTCGAAAGCTGGTCACTGAAACAGCGGGGTCACGCCTGCGCGGGCCCGAACGCGCCCAGCAAACGTTCGCGTTCATCGTCGCTCCAGGGCGAAGACCTGCCCGTTTCGGGATCGGTGCCGACGACGATATTTCGAGCGCGTGCATAAGGCCCACTGTCGTCGCCCTGAACGTGAATGTCGACCGAGACCTCGATGCTCGAGCGGCCCAGCCGCAGCAAACGCATGTGCATTTCGATAGTGGCCGGCCAGAGTATGGGCCGCAGGAAATCGCAGGCGCTGTGTGCCAGCACGAACTCGCGGCCGGAGCCGGGATCGCCCACTGCCGCGGAGCGAAAGAAATCCATGCGGGCTTCTTCCATGTAACGGAAGTACAGCGTGTTGTTCACATGGTTGAGGGCATCGAGATCGCCCCAACGCACCGGCATCACAAAGCGATGAACGCCCGTGGCCTGGTCTTCACCCGTGTGCGGTCGGGCTTCGTTGGCATGCTGTTCCAAACCCGCAGTCTCCTTATTGTTTCAGCGTCGTCAAAGTATAACGGTGAAGGCAGTTTCGTGGCAGCGCAACAATTTTGGAAAGCTGCATTTACAATCGGCCTATCATTTACAGGAAAAAGCTCGGAACGTCGTGGCCCGCTCCACCGACTGAACGACTGCTAGGAGAGACAAAAAGCCATGGCTGAACGCGAATCAATGGAATACGACGTGGTGGTGGTGGGCGGCGGCCCCGGTGGGCTCGCTGCCGCCATTCGCCTCAAGCAGCTGGCCGCCGAGCAAGACCACGATATCAGTGTCTGCGTGCTCGAAAAGGCGTCCGAAATCGGTGCCCACACCCTTTCCGGCGCGGTCATCGACCCGGCTGCACTCACTGAACTGATCCCCGACTGGAAAGAGAAAGGC
>JAEYPG010000460.1 GCA_023410975.1 Pseudomonadota bacterium | reverse complement strand
GCTCGCCTTGGCGCAGGCCACCGAGGCGCTGCTGCAGGCCGCCCGCAACGGCCTGGCCGGGCTGGACGCCACGCGGGATTCACAACGAGGGGGAGACGAGCCCACATGCATACCGCCGACGTGAGCTTCGGTTTCAGGCGCTTTGCCTTCTGGGCCGAGGGCGTGCGCCGCGCCTTCGAGCTCGGGCTGTGCCTGTTGCCGGCGCTGCTCATCGCCTACGTCCACTACTTCCAGGACCCGGCGCTGCGCTTCGAGGACCATGTCTTCCACCAGGTGGCCATCGGCGTGGCCACGCTCGAGGGCGCCTTCATCTCCTACGTCGCCTGGCGCTGCTACCTGCGCTCGGGCGAGGCGATGCTGAAGTGGGTGACGCTGGGCTTCGCCGGCTTCACGATCGTGTACTCGCTGCACGGCTTCTTCACGCCGATGGCGCGGCACAACCTGTGGCTGTTCATCCTCTACGGCCCGGCCTCGCGGGTGGTGATGAGCGCGTGCCTGCTGGCAGCGCTGCTGTGCTTCAACCGCGCGCCCGATGCGCCGGCGCAGCGCGCCGACGCCGGCAGCTGGCTGCGCTGGCTGGGGCTGTTCCTGGCCATCAACGTCGCGGTGGGCGTGCTGGCCCACAGCCCGCTGGCCGGCGCGCCGTGGCTGCGCATGTCCATGGAGACCGGCTCGATCCTGCTCTACGGCGTGGCGCTGGGCGTGCATGCCGGGCGCGGGCTGCGTTCGCCGCTGATGCGCTACGGCGCGCTGGCCTTCGTCTGGTTCGCCTTCTCGTCGCTGAGCTTCCTGCTGGCCAGGCCGTGGAACCACCAGTGGTGGCTGGCGCACGCCCTTTTCGCCGTGGGCTTCTCGGTGCTGGGCTACGGCATCCTGCGCGTGTTCGGGGCCGCGCGCTCCTTCGAGCACGCCTTCAGCATGGAGGAGCTGACCGAGGACTTGGCCCAGACCAACGCCCGGCTGCGCGAGGCGCTGGACCGGCTGGAGCAGGCCAACCGAGGGCAGGGCGAGCAGATGCGCGCACTGGAGAGCGCGCGCACGCAGTTCGAGCACTTCTTCCACCTCTCGCCCGACGGCATCTTCGTCGTCGACGGCAAGGGCCTGGTGCTCAAGGCCAACGGCCGCGCCGAGGCCATGTTCGGCTATGGCGCCGGCGAGCTGGATGGGTTGCCGGTGGAGAAGCTCATTCCCGAGAGCCTGCGCGCGCACCATGCGCGCGCGCGCAGCCTGCACCGGCACTCGCCACAGACGCGGCCCATGGCCGAGGACCGCACGCAGAGCTGCCTGCGCCGCGACGGCGGGGTGTTCAGCGCCACCGTCAGCCTCAGCAGCCTGGTCTACGAGGGCCGCCAGTGCACGGTGACCTTCGTGCGCGACCTCACGCGGCTGATGCAGCGCCACGAGGCGCTGCGCCGCGAGGACCAGGCCTCCATCCGCCAGGGCCACATCCTGGAGCAGCTATCGGCGCAGCTGCCTTTCGTGGTGTTCCAGTTCCGCCGCGGCGCCAACGGGCGCTTCGACTTCCCGTACATGAGCCCCAAGGTGTCGGAGCTGCTGGGCTGCGAGGCCGAGGCGCTGCGCGGCAACATCAACCTGTGGTTCTCCCGCGTCGAGCCCGCGGAGATGGCCTCGCTCATCACCTCCATCGAGCACTCGGCTGCCGAGCGCAGCCCGTGGACGGCGCGCTGGCAGGCGCGGCGATCGGGCGCCGATGCGAGCTTCGAGTGCGTGCTGAGCTGCTCCGCGCCGGTGCCGCAGCCCGACGGCTCGCTGGTGTGGACGGGCTACATGCGCCGCGCGCACGAGCGCAGCGGCGACGTGGTGCCGGCCGCCGTGGACGCGCCGTCGGCGTGAGCCCTGTGCCCATCGGCGCCTGCTGCTGGCGCTTGGGGTACTGGGCGGCGGCTGGCGCGCTGGGCAGCGGTGAACGGGGCTGTGCGCAAGTGGTTGGATGCGGCTGCAACGGATGCGAGCTGGCAGTCCGGAAGGCCGGTTCGATTTCCAACCGCGTCCGGTCGTCGACATCGAGGGCCAACGCCGGCGCTGGGCGGCCGGTGGAGGCCGTGGGCCGTGCGATTATTCCCGCATGAACGGTTCGCCCACATTCCGCCGCGCAGCCTGCGTGCATTGCTTGCGCCCGCAGGCGACGTGCCTGTGCGCACTGGCGCGGCCGACCGCCCACCGCACCGAGGTGCTGGTGCTTCAGCACCCGCAGGAGCAGCGACAGGCGAAGAACAGCGTGGCGCTGCTGCGTCTGTCCCTGGCGCGCTGCGAAGTGGTCGTCGGAGAGCGCTTCGAGCCCGGGGCGCTGCAGGCGCTGCTGCATCGCCCCGGGAGGGACACGCGGCTGCTTTACCCGGACGTACCGGCCGCGCCCGCGCCGCCGGCCCCGGAAACGACGGGGGCGCCCCTGCGCCTTGTGGTGATCGACGCGACGTGGCGCAAGAGCCTGCGGATGTTGCTGGAGCACCCGGCGCTGGCGGCGCTGCCGCGGCTGTCGCTGGACGCGCCGGCGCCGACCCGCTACCGCGCGATCCGCGCGGCGCGCCGAGCCGACCAGGTCTCTACGCTGGAAGCCACCGCGCAGGCGCTGGCGATGCTGGAGGGCGCAACCTTCGATGCTGCGCCGCTCCTCGACGCCTTTGGCCGCTTCGTCGCCAGCGTAGAGGCCCGGCAGCGGCCTCCCGCGTCACCGGGCCCGGCGTAGCCCGCCGCCGGCTCTTCGAGCGGCTGCTCCTCCAAGCCATGGACGACGGGAGCCGCTGCAAAGCGGCAATTCAACAGCTGGGCGGGGCGGCACCGCAACGGCACGCATGATTCCAGTTCTGTTTCGAGAGTGAAGTAAATCCCGTTCGGGCTGAGCCTGTCGAAGCCCCCGGCGCAGCCGGCCAACAGGCCCTTCGACAAGCTCAGGGCGAACGGCAATCCTTCACTGACAAGTTGGCGTTGAAATGAAGCCGTCCGATGCGCGCATGAACCACCCCCGGCAGGCGGAACCTTCGCGCCCGGCGGCGACCAAAAATGCCTTGTCCACTTGCCTGCGAACCGCCGCCATGACCCCTGCCGACACCCAAGCCATCGTCACCATCGCCGTGCTGGCGGCCTTTGCCGACGGCGACAAGCATGACCGCGAGCGCGACGAGCTCAAGCGCATCGCTGAAGGCCTGGGCCGGGCCCATGGCGTGCATCTGCCGACGCTCTACCAGGACGTGCTGATGAAGCGCGTCGATACCGCTTCGGCGGTCGCCGCGCTCGGCAGCTCGGAGGCCCGCCAGCTCGCCTATGAGATGGCGGTGTGCGTCTGCGATGCCGACGGCGCGCAGTCGCCAGCCGAGGCGAGTTTCCTGTCCAGCCTGCGCAGCCAGCTCGGCCTGGGCGTGTCGGCCGAGCGTTTCGCGGCGCAGGTCGAGGAGATCGCGGCGGCGCCGATCGGTGCAGCGCCTGCTTCGCCGGCCCCGGGCACCGCGGCGCCGGCCGTGGACGACGCCGCCCTCGACCGCGAGATCCTGAATGCCGCCATCCTGAACGGCGCTATCGAGCTGCTGCCCGAGACCCTCTCGACGATGGCGATCATTCCGCTGCAGATGAAGCTGGTCTACCGCATCGGCCAGGCCCACGGCTACCAGCTCGACAGCGGGCACGTGAAGGACTTCCTCGCCACCGTCGGCGTCGGCCTGACCTCGCAGTACCTCGAACAGGCCGGCCGCAAGCTGCTCGGCGGCCTGCTCGGCAAATTCGGCGGCGGCCTGCTCGGCGGCCTCGGCAAGCAGGCGGTCAGCTCGGGCATGAGCTTCGCCGCCACCTATGCGCTCGGCCACGTGGCGAAGCGCTACTACGCCGGTGGGCGCACCCTGTCGGCGCAGATGCTCAAGGACGCCTATGCCAGCGTCGCCGCCGAGGCCCAAGGCCTGCAAGGACGCTACTTACCGGCGATCCAGAAGAAGGCCCGCGGACTCGACGCCGGCAAGGTGCTGGCGCTGGTGCGGGGCCGCTGAGGGCCCGTCGAGGACTCTGCCCGACGGCCGCCATCGGTCGTCGGATTCCCAAAAGCCTAGTCCCGCGCCCGTGCGATCTGCTGCCTGGCCATCGGGTCGTGCGCGGCCTCGCCCAGCCGCACGCTGCCATCGGGCATCGGCACTTCGATGGGCGTGACCTCCACCGGAGCCACGCCCTCGCGCGGCGTGATGCCCACCGCCCGCGCCGTGGCCGGCGACAGGTCCACGATGCGGCCCTGCACGAAGGGCCCCCGGTCCTGGATCTTCACCACCGCGCTCTTGCCGGTCTTCAGATTGGTCACCTTGGCCGTGGTGCCCAGCGGCAGCGTCTTGCTCGCGGCGTTGTGGTGGTTGAGCCGCATCGGCGTGCCGTCGGCCATCTTGCGGCCGCCGAAATGGCGCGCGTAGTACGAGGCCTGCCCCACGCGTTTGCGGCCGGAGTAGTCCAGGCGTGACTTGGGCGAGGGAGGGGCGGCACGCGCCGCCGCCACTGCCTTGGGCTTCACGGCCTTGCCTGCCGCGGCGGTCTTGGCGGATGCGCCCGCGCGGCTTGCGGAGCGTGCGCCCTCAGCCTTGCGGCTGCCGGCCCTTGCGCTTTCCGCGCCGCGGCCCGCGGCCCGGACGCCTTCGGCCTTGCGCCCCTTGGTCTGGGACTTGGCTTTGTGGCCCGGCGCGGCGGCCGGTGGTTGCTGCGCCGTCGCGGCGACCCGGGCCGCCGCGGGTGTCTTGCTCTTGGTGGCGGCTTGTACCGCACCTACGCCCAGCGACCAGGCCAGCGGCAGCAGCGCGAGGCAGCGGCAGAGGAGGTTTCGAGGAGCTTGCATGCCGTCGATGCCGCCGGGTCGGCCGCCGCACCGGGTGGGCGGTGCCCGCAACGGACAGGATGAACACCCCCCGCAGTCTGGGCAATGCCCCGGGCCGCGTCGGTCAGGCGCCACCGGGGGCCGCTGTAGGAGAACGCGCCGGAGTTGTGCCCGCCGGCGTGCACTTGTCTCAGGGCAAGCAGCGCTTGCCCATGGGCCAGGGCTCCTCTCTCAGGAACGCTCAAAACCCAGCCGCGCAGCTACTCGCATGCCTTTCCAGTCGCAGCCTATTGAGCCGGCCTCAACGATCTTGAAAGTCTCCAGACCGTTTTCCCTAGGACGACGGTCCTTTTTGAGGACAAGCGGCTTCAAGTTCGTTAGTGCGCTCTCAATAGACAGCCTCCCCTGGCATGAGCCGGTTCCCGGGCCTTGCCGGGTGAGAACAAGAGACTCGCCACCCGCGCTGTCACAACGCGGCGCTGCCCAACGTCTTCAGGGGCATGGACGGCCACACAGGGGTGCCGTCCCGGTTCCTCCCAGCACGTCGAAGGGCTCGGCATGAAAGTCGTGATCATCGGAGGCAGCGGCCTCATCGGAAAGAACCTCGCCGCCTTGCTCCGGCAGGCCGGCCACGAGGTGAGGGCGGCGTCGCCGTCGACGGGCGTCAACGCCGTCACCGGCGAAGGGCTGCCCCAGGCCCTGGCCGGCGCCGAGGTCGTCGTGGACGTATCCAATTCCCCCTCCTTCGAGAGCGAGGCCGTGAGGGCCTTCTTCCAGTCCACCACCCGCAACTTGCTGGCGGCTGAGGCGGAGGCCGGCGTGCGCTACCACGTCGCCCTCTCGGTCGTGGGCAGCGACCGCCTGCCCGACAACGGTTACCTGTGCGCCAAGGTGGCGCAGGAGTCGCTCATCAGGAGTGGCAAAGAACCCTTCACCATCGTGCGGGCGACGCAGTTCTTCGAGTTCCTGAAACCCATCGCGGACACCAGCACCAGCGGCCAGGCAGTGCGGGTGTCCTCCGCCACGCTGCAGCCCATCGCCGCACTGGACGTGGCCCGCGCGCTGGCCGAGGTCGTGTCCCAGCCGCCGCTCAACGGCCTGTGCGAGGTGGCCGGCCCGCAGGCCATCCCGCTGGACGAACTGGTCCGGCGCGTGCTGCGCGCCGGCAAGGACGCACGCGAGGTGATCACCGACGACGACGCGCCGTACTTTGGCTCCCGGCTGAGCGACGGGTCGCTGATGCCCGGGCCGGGCGCGCGCATCGGCGCCACCTCGCTGGAGAACTGGCTGGCGGCCCAGGCCGCCGCGGCCTGATTCCAGTTCTGTTTCGAGAGTGAAGTAGATCCCGTTCGGGCTGCGCCTGTCGAAGCCCCTGCCGACGTTCACCTGGTCGGCCGCAATGCCAGCGCCACCCAGCCCGCGAAATTCGTCGTGTGGATGGTCAAGGACAAGGGCGTCCCGTTCTTCACGCCCTTGCCGTAGGCACTTCCCAGCCGCTGCTGAACGCCGGGTTCCACACCGCTTCCCACAGGTGGCCGTCCAGGTCCTGGAAGTAGCCGGCGTAGCCGCCCCAGAAGGTTGCGTGCGCGGCCTTCAGGATCGTGGCCCCCGCGGCCTGCGCCAGGCGCATCACGCGGTCCACTTCCTCCCTGGAAGCGACGTTGTGGCCGAGCGTCAGCTCCGTCGGGCTGCGGGGACTTTGAGTCAGGCCGGCGTCGTGCGCGATGCTGGCCCGGGGCCAGAGCGCCAGGCGCAGGCCGGGCTGCAGCTCGAAGAAGGCCACGGCGCCGTGCTCGAACTCCTGCCCGACGATGCCCTCGGTGCGAAAGCCGAGCCCGTCCCGGTAGAAGCGCAGCGCCGCCTCCAGGTTGTCGACGCCCAGCGTGATGACGGTGATACGAGGCTGCATGCCATGGCTCCACGGAAAGCCTGGATGCTGGCTGCCCAGGTGCGGCGAGGCAAGTGCGAACGCGGTGGCAAACAGCCATGAGGGCGCGAGCCTCGCTGCGCGCGAGGCAGACCCTGCCGGTGCGCGCGTGCGCTGCGGCCGATAATCCCGCGCCGCCTGAACCTTCCAAGCCTTCTCCTGCCCACCGCCATGCCCACCTCGCAGCTCTCGGTCTACTTCTTTGCCCAGGCGGCGGTGATCGTCCTGGTGTCCCAGCTGGTGGGGCGCCTGGCGCAGCGCCTGGGCCAGCCCCAGGTCGTGGGCGAGATGATCGCCGGCGTGATGCTCGGCCCCTCGCTGTTCGGGCTGCTGCTGCCCGGCCTGCAGCAGGCGCTGTTCCCCAAGCCGACCATGGGAATGCTCTACGTCGCCGCGCAGCTCGGCGTGGGCCTGTACATGTTCCTCGTCGGCACGGAGTTCCGGGCCGACCACTTCAAGTCGCGGGCGCGCAGCGCGGTGTCGGTGTCCATCGCCGGCATCCTGCTGCCCTTCGTCCTGGCCTTCGCGCTGACGCCCTGGCTGCACACGGTGCCTGGCCTGTTTGCCGAGAAGACGCGGCTGGGCGAGGCCGCGCTGTTCCTGGGCGCCGCCATCGCCATCACCGCGTTCCCGATGCTGGCGCGCATCATTCACGAGCGCGGGCTGGCGGGTACCTCGCTGGGCACGCTGGCGCTGACGGCCGGCGCGGTGGACGACGCTGCCGCGTGGTGCATCCTGGCCATCGTGCTGGCGAGCTTCGGTGGCAGCTGGTCCGGCGCCTACGTGGCCATCGGCGGGGGCATCGGCTTCGCGCTGTTCATGATCTTCGTGGGCCGCAGGCTGCTGCGGCAGCTGGCGCGCTGGGTGCGCCCGGACCAGCCCCTGCCCAGCAGCCTGCTGGCCGCGGTGCTGGCGCTGTTCTCGCTGTGCGCCTTCGCAATGGATGCGATCGGCATCCATGCGGTGTTCGGCGGCTTCCTGCTGGGCTGCGTCATGCCGCGCGGGCCGCTGACCGAGAAGCTGCGCGCGGCGCTGCAGCCCTTCGTCGTGGTGTTCCTGCTGCCCATGTTCTTCACGTACTCGGGCCTGAACACGCGGCTGGACATGCTGTTCGAGCCGGCCGTGTTCATCGCCGCGCTGGCCATCCTGGCCGCGTCCTTCGGCGGCAAGCTGATCGCATGCTGGGCCGCGGCTCGGCTGAGCGGCGAGTCCAACACCGACGCCATGGCCATCGGCGCGCTGATGAACGCGCGCGGGCTGATGGAGCTGATCATCATCAACATCGGCCTGGCCGCCGGGGTCATCCTGCCGGGCCTGTTCTCGGTGCTGGTGCTGATGGCGGTGCTGACCACGCTGATGGCCACGCCGCTGTTCAACCGGGTCATGCGCCGCGTCGGCGGCGGTGCCGCCCTGGCCGAGGCTTGAAGGGCCTGAGCCCGGGCACAGCTCTATCAGCTTGATTTGGAGAATTCATATCGCGGGCATCGTTGTCGCTCTACGCTTGGCCGGCTTCCAGCAGAAGCAATTCCAAAGACCTGCCACCTACCCCCGGAGGACCGACATGCCCGACAAGCCGAACACCCAGAGCGTCAGCGAAAGCGAGAACCCGGCGATTCCCTCCCCGACGCCCAGGACCGGCCGGCCGCGGACGAACAAGGACTGGTGGCCGAACCAGCTGGACCTCTCGGTGCTCCACACGCATTCGCACCTGTCCTGTCCCCTGGAAGAGGATTTCGACTACGCGAAGCAGTTCGCGGCGCTGGACGTGGATGCGTTGAAGCGCGACCTCGTCGAGGTGATGACGAGCTCGCAGGACTGGTGGCCGGCGGACTACGGCCACTACGGCCCGCTCTTCATCCGCATGAGCTGGCATGCCGCAGGCACCTACCGCATCAGCGACGGGCGCGGCGGTGGCGGCGACGGCCAGCAGCGCTTCGCCCCGCTCAACAGCTGGCCCGACAACGCCAACCTCGACAAGGCGCGGCGGCTGCTGTGGCCGATCAAGAAGAAGTACGGCCAGAAGATTTCCTGGGCCGATCTGCTGGTGCTGGCCGGCAACGTGGCCCTGGAGTCGATGGGCTTCAAGACCTTCGGCTTCGGCTTCGGCCGCCCCGACGTCTGGGAGCCCGAGGAGGTCTTCTGGGGCCCGGAGGACACCTGGCTGGGCGACGAGCGCTACAGCGGTGACCGGAATCTCGCCAACCCGCTGGCCAACGTGCAGATGGGCCTGATCTACGTGAACCCGGAAGGGCCCGGCGGCAACCCCGATCCGCTGGCCGCCGCGCGGGACATTCGCGAGACCTTCGCCCGCATGGCGATGAACGACGAGGAAACGGTGGCGCTCATCGTCGGCGGCCACACCTTCGGCAAGTGCCATGGCGCGGGGCCGGCCACCGGCAATGTCGGCGCGGAGCCCGAGGGCTGCCCGTTCGAGCACCAGGGCCTGGGCTGGCACAACAAGTTCGGCACCGGCAAGGGCGGCTGCGCCATCACCAGCGGACTCGAAGGCGCCTGGACCAACCACCCCACGCAGTGGGACAACGGCTTCCTGGAAAACCTCTTCAAGTACGACTGGGAGCTGACCACCAGCCCCGCCGGCGCCAAGCAGTGGACGCCCAAAAATCCGGAAGCCCAGGGCACCGTGCCCGATGCGCACGATCCGGCCAAGCGCCACGCGCCGATGATGCTGACCACCGACCTGGCGCTGCGCATGGACCCGGCCTACGGGCCCATCGCCAAGCGCTTCCACGAGCACCCGGAGCAGCTCGCCGACGCTTTCGCCAAGGCATGGTTCAAGCTGCTGCACCGCGATATGGGCCCGCGCTCGCGCTACCTGGGCCCGTGGGTGCCGGAGGCGCAGCTGTGGCAGGACCCGGTTCCGCCGGTCGATCACGAGCTCATCGGCGAGCAGGACATCGCGGCGCTCAAGCGCAGCGTGCTCGCCTCGGGCCTGTCCGTGCCGGAGCTGGTCGCCACGGCCTGGGGTGCCGCCGCCAGCTTCCGCGGCACCGACAAGCGCGGCGGTGCCAACGGCGCGCGCATCCGGCTGGCACCGCAGAAGGATTGGGAGGCCAACGAGCCGGCCCGGCTGGCAAAGGTGCTGGAGACGCTGGAGCGGGTCCAGCAGGATTTCAACGGCGCGCAGTCGGGCGGCAAGAAGGTCTCGCTGGCCGACCTGATCGTGCTCGCCGGCTGCGCGGCGGTGGAGAAGGCGGCGCAGGACGCCGGCCACCCCGTCTCGGTGCCCTTCGCGCCGGGCCGCACCGATGCGTCCCAGGAGCAGACCGACGTGGAAGCCTTCGAGGTGCTGGAGCCGGTGGGTGATGGCTTCCGCAACTACTTCCGGGCCGATGATCCGCTGTCGCCGGAGACGCGCCTGCTGGACCGGGCCAACCTGCTGCGGCTGACCGCGCCCGAGATGACGGTGCTTGTGGGCGGCCTGCGCGTGCTGGGCGCCAACCACGGGCAATCGGCGCACGGCGTGTTCACCAGCCGGCCCGGGACGCTGAGCAACGACTTCTTCGCCAACCTGCTCGACATGGGCACGGCATGGCGGCCCTCCGCCTCCGCGAAGAACGTGTACGAGGGAACGGACCGCGCCACGGGCGCGGGCAAGTGGACGGCAACGGCCGCCGATCTCGTCTTCGGGGCGCACTCCCAGCTGCGCGCGCTGGCGGAGGTCTACGCCAGCGACGACGCCCAGGAGAAGTTCGTGCGCGACTTCGTGGCCGCCTGGAACAAGGTCATGACCCTCGACCGCTACGACCTCGTCGCGCAGGGCCACGGGCGCAAGCGCACGGTGGGCGCGGCCGCTGCCGCCTGAGCACGGCGCTGCAGGCGCAGGCGATCTTCCTGAAAGTCGCCTGCGCCTGGAGCGGGCGGCAGGCTGGTTGCGTTGGCCACGGCCTCAGGCCGCACCGTCCCCGGCAAACGCCGCCTTCGCCAGTCCGGCGGCGTACTCCCGCACATCCCGGGGCCAGGCTTGCATGGCGCCGTTGAAGCCCTCGGCGTCCGCCCGGTACAGCGCACGCAGGGCCTCCTCATAGCCCGGCAGGTTGCCGGCGATCGCATGCAGGAAGCGGTAGCAGCGCTCCTGCGCCGCCCGCACGGCTTCGCGCGGACCCTGGCTGCGCCGGGCCTCGTCCACCAACCGGCGCAAGGTGACCGAGGCGCCGCCCGGCTGCAGGGCCAGCCACTCCCAGTGCCGGGGCAGCAGCGTCACCTCCTTCGCGACCACGCCCAGCCTGGGCCGCCCGGCCTGCCGCGCAGCTGGTTCGCCCGGCTGCGCCTGTGCGGGCACACCGGCCGCCGCTGGCGCGATAGCGGCAGCGTCCGACGTGCCCAGGTCGGTCTGGATGCCCGTCGCGTCATCGAAGACCAGCACCGGCTCGGACGACCCTGCGTCCTCTGCGGCGCGTGCGGTTGCGCGCATGACGGCTTCCATGGCACCCGCTGCCAAGCGTTGATGGCCTCGGAAGGCCGTGAATTGCCGTCCTTCCGGAACGGGGCTGGGAGTGGAAGCGGTTGTGTTCATGGTGCGGATATTACCCGGGTAAAAAGCCCCTTTCCTTATTACCCGGGTGAAATCCTGGGCCTCCCTGTCTCGTTTGGGCATTGCCGCTGCTGCGCAGGCTGTGTCCGGACGCCGGCGCGTTGCAGGCCTGGAGGCTTCACGGGGCGAATGAGCCCGCCCCACGACAAGCGGATTGCAAGCGCTCAAGCAGGTTTTCAGTCGGCGCTGCGCGAAGGTGCCCAGGCAACCATAAACAGAACTGATAGCTCCGCCCCCGTTTGGCATTGGTCGTCGAGGGCCGCTGCCGCGATGCTTGCGCCTGCCCGACAAGGCGCCGCGCCGGGTGTGATCAATACGGGACATCCACCAAGCCATCAAACCAGTCCGCAGCCTTCGCATGACCCTGTTCCCCACGAGGCAGGGCGCTTGCCGCGGACGCTGAAGAGACAACCTGTTCCTCGAAAGGGACTTGTATGACCGACATTCGAAAGACGCTCGAAGAGGGCGCCATGAGCCGCTTCCAGTGGGTCGCCGTGGCGATCTGCGTGATGCTCGTCATGCTGGACGGCTTTGACGTGCTGGTGATGGCGTTCACCGCATCCAGCGTGGCCGCGGAATGGAAGCTCAACGGCGCCCAGCTCGGCCTGCTGTTCAGCGCGGGGCTGGTGGGCATGGCGGTGGGCTCGCTGTTCGTGGCCCCGCTGGCCGACCGCATGGGCCGCCAGCCCGTCATCGTGCTGTGCCTGATCGTCATTGCCGCGGGCATGCTGCTGTCGGGCATCGCGCAGAGCCACCTGCAGCTCGTCGGGCTGCGCGGGCTCACCGGCGTGGGTATCGGCGGCATGCTGGCCAGCGTTGGCATCATCACGGCCGAGTATTCCTCTCAGAAATGGCGCAGCACCGCCGTGGCGCTGCAGGCCACGGGCTATCCGATCGGCGCCACGCTGGGCGGGCTGGTGGCGGCCTGGCTGCTGCAGCACTACGGCTGGCGCTCGGTGTTCGTCTTCGGTGGCCTGTCCACGGCGGTGATGATTCCCGTGGTGCTGTGGCGCCTGCCCGAGTCGGTGGACTTCCTCATCGCACGCCGCCCGGCCGGCGCGCTGGAAAAGCTCAACCGCATCCTGGGTTTCATGGAGCGGCCCGCGCTGCAGCAACTGCCCGAGCGCGCCGCGTACGGTGCGGCGGCGCCCGAGGGCAATGCCGTGGCCGGCCTGTTCAAGAACGGCCTGGCGCGCCCGACGCTGATGCTCTGGGCGGCCTTCTTCCTGCTGATGTTCAGCGTGTACTTCTCGCTGAGCTGGACGCCCAAGCTGCTGGTGCAAGCCGGGTTGTCGGCCCAGCAGGGCGTCACCGGCGGCGTGCTGATCAACCTCGGCGGCATCGTCGGCGGCAGCCTCTTCGGCGCCCTGGCGCTGCGCATGCGGCTGGCCCATCTCACGGTCGCGGCCTTCCTGGTCTATGCCCTGTTCACGGCGCTGTTCGGCGCGGTGTCGGGAGCCCTGGGCCTGGCCTTCGCGGCGGCCTTCGGCATGGGTGTCTTCCTCTTCGCCTCGATGGCGGGCCTGTATGCCTTCGCACCGGTCACCTACCCGGCGGCGGTGCGCACCACCGGCCTGGGCTGGGCCATCGGCATCGGCCGCATCGGCGCCATCCTCGCCCCGCTGACCGCCGGCCTGCTGCTCGACGGCGGCTGGCAGCCCGCGTCGCTCTACTACGCCTACGCGCTGCCGCTGGTGGCCGGGGCGCTGGCCGTGATGGCCGCCGGCACCGGCCGCGCGGCGCCGGGCCAGTCGCGTACCCACGCGGCGGCGCACTGACCGCGCGCCTTCGCTTGCCCACGTGTCCAAAACCACTTCTTCCACAGGACCCATCATGTTTCTGAAGAACGCCTGGTACGTCGCCTGCAAGCCCGAGGAGATCGAGGGCAAGCCGCTGGGCCGCAAGGTCTGCAACGAGGCCATCGTCTTCTACCGGCAGGCCGACGGCTCGCCCGCGGCGGTGGAGGACTTCTGTCCGCACCGCGGCGCGCCGCTGTCGCTGGGCTACGTGAGCGACGGCAAGCTGGTGTGCGGCTACCACGGCCTGGAGATGGGCTGCGACGGCAAGGCCGTCGCCATGCCGGGGCAGCGCGTGCGGGGCTTCCCGTGCATCAAGAGCTACGCGGCGGTCGAGCGCCATGGCTTCATCTGGGTCTGGCCCGGCGACAAGGACCAGGCCGACCCGGCGCTCATTCCCGACCTGCACTGGGCCAACGACCCCGAGTGGGCCTATGGCGGCGGCTACTACCACGTCCGCTGCGACTACCGGCTCATGGTCGACAACCTGATGGACCTCACGCACGAGACCTACGTGCACTCCACGTCCATCGGCCAGAAGGAGATCGACGAGACGCCGTGCACCACGAAGGTCGAAGGCGACCACGTCATGACCAGCCGCTTCATGAACGACCTGCCGGAGGCGCCGCCGTTCTGGAAGATGGCGCTGCGCGGCCACGGGCTGCCGGACAACCAGCCGGTGGACCGCTGGCAGGTGTGCCACTTCACGCCGCCCACGCACGTGATGATCGAAGTCGGGGTGGCGCTGGCGGGCCAGGGCGGCAAGGACGCGCCGGCGGACAAGAAGGTCTACGCCATCGTGGTGGACTTCATCACGCCCGAGACCGAGACCTCGCACCACTACTTCTGGGGCATGGCGCGGTACTTCAAGCCGCAGGACCCGGCGCTCACGCTCTCCATCCGCGAGGGGCAGTCCAAGGTCTTCGGCGAGGACCTGCAGATGCTGGAGCGCCAGCAGGCCAACATCTCGCTGTGGCCCGACCGCAAGCTGCTGATGCTCAACATCGACGCCGGCGGCATGCAGTCGCGCCGCGTCATCGACCGGCTGCTGGCGCGGCAGACGGCGGCCAAGGCCGATGCCGGCAGCGCCGCCGGCGTGGCGGAGGCGGCGAAGTAAATGGCACTCGACAAGCCCTACAAGGACGTGCCCGGCACGACGATGTTCGATGCCGAGCAGTCACGCAAAGGCTACTGGCTCAACCAGTTCTGCATGTCGCTGATGAAGGCCGGGAACCGCGAGCAGTTCAAGGCCGACGAGCGCGCCTACCTGGACCAGTGGCCGATGACGCAGGCGCAGAAGCAGGCCGTGCTGGCGCGCGACCTGAACCGCTGCATCGAGCTGGGCGGCAACATCTACTTCCTGGTCAAGATCGGCGCCACCGACGGCATCAGCGTGCAGAAAATGGTCGGCAGCATGACCGGCATGACGGAGCAGGCCTACGCCCAGATGATGCTCGACGGCGGCCGTTCGCCGGAAGGCAACCGCTACCTGCACGAGCAGCAGCGTCCGCAGCCCCAGCAACCCCAGCCGCCATCGCGGCAAGCCGGGAAGGAGGGCTGACATGGCCCGCATCACCGCATCCGTCTACACCTCGCACGTGCCGGCCATCGGCGCCAGCCTGGACCTGGGCAAGACCCAGGAGCCCTACTGGCAGCCGGTGTTCCAGGGCTACGACTTCGCCAAGCAGTGGGAGAAGGAGAACAAGCCCGACGTGGTCTTCCTGGTCTACAACGACCACGCCACGGCCTTCAGCCTGGACATGATCCCGACCTTCGCCATCGGCACGGGCGCGGAGTTCCAGCCCGCCGACGAGGGCTGGGGCCCGCGCCCGGTGCCCAAGGTCATCGGTCATCCGGAGCTGGCCGCGCACATCGCGCAGTCCGTGATCCAGGACGACTTCGACCTGACCATCGTCAACAGGATGGACGTGGACCACGGCCTGACGGTGCCGCTGTCGCTGATGTTCGGCCAGCCCGATGCCTGGCCCTGCCCGGTGATCCCCTTCGCGGTCAACGTGGTGCAGTACCCGGTGCCCAGCGGGCGGCGCTGCTTCAACCTGGGCAAGGCCATCCGCAAGGCGGTGGAGAGCTATGACGAGCCGCTGAGGGTGCAGATCTGGGGCACCGGCGGCATGAGCCACCAGCTGCAGGGCCAGCGCGCGGGGCTGATCAACCGCGAGTGGGACAACGCCTTCCTGGACAAGCTGATCGACGATCCGGAAGCCGCCGCCAGCATCCCGCACATCGACTACGTGCGCGAGGCCGGCAGCGAGGGCATCGAGCTGGTGATGTGGCTCATCGCGCGCGGCGCGATGAGCGACATCGATGGCGGCCCCAAGCCGACGCTCAGGCACCGCTTCTATCACGTGCCCGCTTCGAACACGGCGGTGGGCCACCTGATTCTTGAGAACAACTGAGTCCGTCTCTTGATGGCGGCCCGAAGAATCTCGTCACACCCGCGAAGGCGCGTGTCCACGAGCTCCGGGCAGCATCGTGGTCGGCGTGCATGCCCGCTGCCCGCCTGCGCGGGGACAGGCTTCACGGGCATGGCGCAGTGGCTTCACCGGCTACCGCGAACGGGAATGAAGAGAGAAACGGGGCGTGCAAGCGTCCAGGAGAGAAGAACATGACGCGACCGTGTGTGCTGTTGCTGCCCGGCCTGATGTGCGATGCCGCCGTGTGGACGGCGCAGTGCGGAGCGCTGGGCTTCGCGGACTGCGTGGTGCCGTCCTATGGCGAGCTGTCGTCCATCACCGGCATGGCACGCCATGTCCTGGAAATCGCGCCGGCGCAGCGCTTTTCGCTGGCCGGGCACTCGATGGGGGGCCGCGTGGCGCTCGAAGTGGTGCGCCTGGCGCCCGAGCGCGTGGAGCGGCTGGCGCTGCTCGACACGGGCATGGACCCGCTGGCCGAGGGCAGCGCCGGCGAGCAGGAGCGCGCCAAGCGCATGGCCCTGCTGCAACTGGCGCGGGAGAAGGGCATGCGCGAGATGGGGCGCGTGTGGGCGCGGGGCATGGTGCATCCGTCGCGCCTGGACTCGCCGCTGTTCGAGCAGATCCTGGACATGATCGAGCGCCAGACGCCAGCGATCTTCGAGGCGCAGATCAAGGCGCTGCTGGGCCGGCCCGACGCGCGCGAGGTGCTGCGCAGCTTGCGTTGCCGCACGCTGCTGGCCTGTGGGCGCGAGGATGCCTGGAGCCCGCTGTCTCGGCATGAGCAGATGCACGCCATGGTGCCCGGCTCTCGCCTCGTGGTGATCGAGGACAGCGGCCACATGAGCACGATGGAGCAGCCCCACGCCGTGTCGCAGGCGCTGGCGGAGTGGTTGCACTGGTGACGGCCGGCGTGGCTCGCGATCACGCCTTCAGCTGCGCCAGCAGCGCGTCCGCCACCTCGATGCCTTCCGCCTCCGCCCGGTGCCGCAACTGCTCGCGCCGTGCGCCTGGCAGCCGCACGCCTTCGTCCGCCAGCATCTCCCGCACCAGCACCTCGACGCGGTCCAGGTAATCGCCTGAGCCTGCCAGCGCGCCCGGGTCGATCGCCAGGAAGGCTTGCCCGATACCGGGGCGGTTGCCTTCGGCAACGAAGAAGCTGGATGCCTCGAAGCCGTAGCGCCCGCCGATGAGCGCCGTCACCAGCAGCTCCACCACCAGCGCCAGCATGGCGCCCTTGGCGCTGGTGGCCGCGCCAATGGGCAGCATCGAACCGTCCATGCCGGCTTTCGGGTCGGTGGTGGGGCGGCCCTCCTTGTCCAGCGCCCAGCCTTCCGGAATGGGACGGCCCTGCTGCGCGGCCAACATCAGCTTGCCGCGCGCCACCTCGGAC
>JAEYPG010000414.1 GCA_023410975.1 Pseudomonadota bacterium | reverse complement strand
AGCGGGGCCAGGTCCAGCGACTCGGCGCCCGGCAGCAAGGTCCAGGCGCGCGCGCGGTTGGCGCGCACCAGGCCCGCGTCGCGCAGCAGCGTCAGCACGTGCATGAGGCGGTGGCGCGTGAAGCCCGGCAGGCGCTGCAGCAGCGCCGCTGCCGCCAGCGGCGCCTGGCTCAGCGCGTCGAGCACCGCACGCAGCTCGTCCTGGTCGGGCCGGCTGCGCGCGAGGAAGAACTGCTGCACCTGGCGGTCCGGCCGGTGGTAGAGCAGCGCGCAGTCGGCGGCCTCGCCGTCGCGCCCCGCACGCCCGGCCTCCTGGTAATAGGCCAGCAGGCTGCCGGGGAGCTGGTAGTGCAGCACGAAGCGCAGGTCGGCCTTGTCGATGCCCATGCCGAAGGCGTTGGTCGCCACCATCACCCGCGCCTGCCCGCTCATGAAGCGCTCCTGGTTGGCCTGGCGCTCGGCCGCGCGCAGCTTGCCGTGGTAGCGCGTGACGGACTCGCCCGCGGCGCCCAGGCGCTGGTACAGCTCCTCGCAGGTCTTGACCGTGGCGGCGTAGACGATGCCCGGTCCGTCGGTCTTGGCCAGCGCCCGCTGCAGCGTCTCGAACTTGTGCTTCTCGCTGTCGCACACGGCGACCTGCAGCCGCAGGTTGGGCCGGTACACGCCGGTGTCCACCACCTGCAGCTCCGGGCGTCCCAGGTGGCGGCGGATGTCGGCAATGACCTGGTCGGTGGCGGTGGCGGTGAGCGCCAGCACGGGCGGGTTGCCCAGTGCGCGCACCGCGGTGCCGATGCCCAGGAAGGCCGGGCGGAAGTCGTGGCCCCACTGCGAGATGCAGTGCGCCTCGTCCACCACCAGCAGCGCCACGCCGGCCTGGCGCAGCGTCTCGATGAAGTCCATGTCCTCCAGCCGCTCGGGCGTGGTGAACACGATGTCGCTGCGCGCCTCGGCGATGCGCGCCATAGAGTCCTTCTGCTCGGACGCGGGCCGCGCGCTGTTGAGCTGCGCGGCCTCCACGCCCGCCTCTTCGAGCTTGCTGGCCTGGTCGTGCATCAGCGCGATCAGCGGCGACACCACCACCGTGCGCCCGTCCAGGTGCAGCGCGGGCAGCTGGTAGCACAGCGACTTGCCCGCCCCGGTGGGCATGACGGCCAGGGTGTCCTGGCCGGCGAGGACGCGCTCGATCACGGCCTGCTGGCCTTCGCGCAACTCGCGCAGGCCAAACGTGCGGCGCAGGGAACGGCGCAGCGCCGCGGGAAGATTGTTGGCGGTCATCGGATTGCCGGAGAAGGAGAGCTGTCGATAGGCAGCCAGTCGGCAAGCCGTATTCCCTTGGTTGCGGCAGGGACGTTTCCCGGGCCGGCCGGGGCGCCGGCTACCTACACTGCCTGCCCCTCCAACAACCCTATGAGGAAGACCATGGCGATCGAAAAAGCCCTCTACACCGCCACCGCCACCGCCACGGGCGGCCGCGCCGGCAGCGCGAAGTCCGACGACGGGCGCCTGACGGTGACGCTGTCCACGCCCAAGGCGCTGGGTGGCGACGACGGCCAGGGCACGAACCCGGAACAGCTCTTCGCCGCAGGCTACTCGGCCTGCTTCATCGGCGCGATGAAGGCGGTGGCCGGCCGGCAGAAGCTGCAGCTGCCGGGCGAGGTGTCGATCACGTCGAAGGTCGCCATCGGTCCGCACGCCAACAAGCCCGGCGCCTTCGGCATCCAGGTGGACATGGACATCTCCATCCCCGGCATGGACCGCGCCGCCGCAGAGAAGCTGGTGGCCGAGGCGCACGAGGTCTGCCCGTACTCGAACGCCACGCGCAACAACGTCGATGTGAAGCTCAACGTGGTCTGAGCCACGAGGGGCCGCGCGGCGGCCTGCCCCGGACCGACGAGCGGCGCCTGCGAGGCGCCGTTTTCATGTCGGCTCGCCGCGGCCCGGGCGAGGCGCAGGGCGCGGCTTGCGGTTCGAGGCCCGCGGCACGGCAAATCGGCTTTGCACGTGCTCACTCCATGGATGAAAATACAGGTATGGATTCCGACCCCCGCCCTCGCGCCCGGCCGCAGGCCGCCGCGCGCAGCAATTCCACCAGCCGCCTGAGCCGCCCCATGAATACCACCCTCACGCCCCGCCAGCAGCAGGTGTTCGACTTGGTACAGGAGGCCATAGAGCGCACCGGCGCGCCGCCGACGCGGGCCGAGATCGCGGCACAGCTGGGCTTCCGCTCCGCCAACGCCGCCGAGGAGCACCTGCAGGCGCTGGCGCGCAAGGGCGCCATCGAGCTCGTGGGCGGCACCTCGCGCGGCATCCGCCTCAAGTCCGACACGCTGCGCGCGCTGCGCTCCGCGCGCGCCGAGGACGCGCCGCTGCCCTCCACCATCATGGCCGCGGCGCTGTCGCTACCGCTGGTGGGCCGCGTGGCCGCCGGCAGCCCGATCCTGGCGCAGGAGCACACCGACCAGCTCTACCAGGTCAGCCCCGCGCTCTTCCCGGCCAAGCCCGATTACCTGCTGCGCGTGCGCGGCATGAGCATGCGCGACGCCGGCATCCTCGACGGCGACCTGCTGGCGGTGCAGAAGGCGGACGACGCGCGCAACGGGCAGATCGTCGTGGCGCGCCTGGGAGACGAGGTCACGGTCAAGCGCTTCCAGCGCACGCGCGCGGGCATCGAGCTGCTGCCCGAGAACCCCGAGTTCCAGCCCATCCGCATCGCCCGCGGCAGCAATGACTTCGCGCTCGAAGGCGTGGCCGTGGGCCTGATCCGCAACACGCCGCTGATGTGACGCGCGGCGCCGCGGCCCGCCTGGGCCGCGGTAGGGCAGCGGCGGACGGCGCTCCGCCGCTTGCCAGGATCTCCCTCTCCCTCGCCGAGGCAAAGCGCTTGGCCCTCCGGGCGGCCCGCCACCGGCCGTGTGCCGGCCCGTGGCTTCGGTCTCGAAAGCTGTCCAACCCTCACCACCGGTTACGGTTCGAAATACGACAGTCAAGCGGCTTATTTCACGGGTTCGGGAGCGGAGCGTTGCCTGGACAATGTGTCGCAATCCTTGTTGCGAGCCATGAAATTCTTCCGCCGCTCCTGTTCCCGTACCGAAGTCTGCCCGCCCGGATCGGCCAGCTTCGGCACGTATGACAGCCGCTGGCGCTACCTGACGCGCTGGCTGTGGCCGTGGTCGGACGGCCTGTCCGACGAGGTGCGCCAAGCCTTCGAGGCGGTCCTGGAGGGGTTGCCGGGTGAGGAAGCCGAGCGGCTGCGCGCCCGCGTGCGTGTGAGCCCAGGCCTGCAGGAGCTGTGGCACCTGCGCTCGGCGGTGTTCGGGCTGGTGGCGCGGCACAGCAGCGAGTCCGAGGCGCAGCGGCGCATGGCGGCGGTGGACCGTCACTTCCCGACCCGGCGCCTGGCCTCAGCGCCAGCGGCCCCCCCGCGGCGCTGAGGGCCTGCGGCAGCCGCCTTTCGACGGCATCGCGATGCCTCGTCCTGGCGGGCTCGCTGAGCGGCGCAGGCAGAATCCGCGCTGCCCATGAACATCATCATCCTCGACGACTACCAGGACGCGGTCCGCAAGCTGCGCTGCGCCAGCAAGCTCGAACACCTCAACGCCAAGGTGTTCACCAATACCGTCAAGGGCATAGGACAGCTCTCGGTACGCCTGCGCGACGCGGAGGTGCTGGTGCTCATACGCGAGCGCACGCAGTTCCCGCGCCTGCTGCTGGAGAAGCTGCCCAAGCTGCGGCTGATCGCGCAGACCGGCCGCGTGGGATCGCACATCGACATCGAGGCCTGCACGCGGCTGGGCATCGCCGTGGCCGAGGGCGTCGGTTCGCCGGTGGCGCCGGCGGAGCTGACGTGGGCCCTGATCATGGCCGCCATGCGGCGGCTGCCGCAGTACATCAGCAACCTCAAGCACGGCGCGTGGCAGCAGTCCGGGCTCAAGGCCGCCTCGATGCCGCCGAACTTCGGCGTGGGCATGGTGCTGCGCGGCAAGACGCTGGGCCTGTGGGGCTACGGCAAGATCGGCCAGATCGTGGCCGGCTATGCGCGCGCCTTCGGCATGGAGGTGCTGGTGTGGGGCCGCGAGGCCTCGCTTGCCAAGGCCCAGGCCGACGGCCACCTGGTGGCCCGCAGCAAGCAGGACTTCTTCGAGCGCTGCGACGTGCTGAGCCTGCACCTGCGCCTGAACGACGACACGCGCGGCATCGTGACGCTGGAGGACCTCTCGCGCATGAAGCCCACCTCGCTCTTCGTCAACACTTCGCGCGCGGAGCTGCTGGAGGAGAACGCGCTGGTGTCGGCGCTGAACAGAGGCCGCCCAGGCATGGCGGCGGTGGACGTGTTCGAGTCCGAGCCCACCCTGCAGGGCCACCCGCTGCTGCGGCTGGAGAACGCCGTGTGCACGCCGCACATCGGCTACGTGGAGCAGGACAGCTACGAGCTGTACTTCGGCGCGGCCTTCGACAACGTGCTGGCCTTCCTCAACAAGCAGCCCACCAACATCGTCAACCCCGAAGCGCTCCGGGTGAACCGTTGAACCAGGAAGGCCCCGCCCACCGGCCGCGCAGCGCGTGGGCGCTGGCGCTGGCCTTCAACCGGCTGGCGCTGCAGGGCTTCGGCGGCGTGCTGCCGGTGGCGCAGCACGAGCTGGTCGAGCGCCTGGGCTGGCTGACCAAGGCGGAGTTCCTGGAGCTGCTGGCCCTGGGGCAGGTGCTGCCCGGGCCCAACATCGTGAACATGGCGCTGATGTTCGGCCACCGCCACTTCGGCCTGCGCGGCGCCGCGGCGGCGCTGCTGGGCCTCACCGCCGTGCCGACGCTGATCGTGCTGGCGCTGGTGGCGCTGTACGGCCGCTTCAGCGACCTCGCGCCCGTGGCCGGCGCGCTGCGCGGCATGGCGGCCGTGGCCGCCGGGCTGGTGCTCGCCATGGGCCTGAAGCTGCTGCCCTCGCTGCGCAAGAGCCCGCTGGGCTGGCTGGCGGCGATGGGCGTGGTGGCGCTGTCGCTGGTGCTGATCCTGGTGCTGCACTGGCCGCTGCCATGGGTGCTGGGCAGCGTGGGCGTGGGCTCGGTGCTGTGGGCCTGGTGGAGGCTGGGCGCCGAAAGGCCGTCGAAATGAACGCCGCCGCCAACGCGCTGGGCTGGGCCGACTGGGCGCAGCTGGTCCTGCATTTCATGCTGCTGTCGCTGCTGTCCATTGGCGGCGCGATCACCACCGCGCCCGAGATGCACCGCTTCCTGGTGCGCGAGCACGGCTGGATCAGCAGCGCCGATTTCAGCCAGTCCATCGCGCTGGCGCAGTCCGCGCCCGGGCCCAACGTGCTGTTCGTGGCGGTGCTGGGCTGGCAGCTCGGCGGCGTGATGGGGGCTGTTGCCACCATGGCCGGCATCCTGCTGCCCTCCAGCGTGCTCACGCTGGCGCTGGCGCACTGGAGCCGCCGCCGGCGCGACAGCCGCGAGGTGCGCGCCTTCACCGGCGGCCTGGCGCCGCTGACGGTGGCGCTGCTGCTGTCCACCGGCTGGCTGCTGGCCGAGCCCGCGCACGCGCACCTGGGCGCGCTGGCGCTGTTCGCCGGCAGCGCGGTGGTGTCGTGGCGCTGGCGCCTCAGCCCGCTGTGGCTGATCGCCGTGGGCGCCGCGGCCGGGGCGCTGGGACTGGCCTGAACGCACCCGGCGCAGGCCGCGCCCTGCCCTGCGCCACCGGCTCCGATGAACCCGCCAGGATTCCCATTTGCCCGGGCCAGGCCATCCCGAACCCTGGAGATCCACCCATGCAGTCCCTCTCCTCCCTGGCGCCGTGGTGGCGCAACGCGCAGACGATGTGGGAGATCGCCCTGTCGGCGCCGCAGGTCATCGCGCACCGCAGCGCACGCATGGCGCTCGCCGGCCACACGCCCTCGGCACGCGACCGCAAGGAATTCCAGCGCATGGGCGCGGAGAAGCTGGAGGCGGTGGGTGAATCCGCCTTCGCCGTGATGCTGCAGATGTGGCAGGCGCAGCAGAAGGCGGCGCTGGCGCTTATGAGCGCGTGGTGGAAGCCGCAGGCCTGGATGGACCCGGGCCCCTGGCTGCGCGCAATGCCGGGCGTGACGGCGGCGGGCCTCAAGCCGGTGCACAAGCGCGTGACGGTCAATGCGCAGCGGCTGTCGCGCGTGGCGCTGGCGCCGACGGCTGCGGGCGCCGCCCTGGCCGCGGCAGCGGCCTCGCCGGCCAAGAAGCGCGCCAAGGCGGTGGTGACGCCGCTGCGGCCCAGGCGGCGCAGCACCTGACGCGCCACGCAATGAAAAGAGGCGGCCCGCGGGCCGCCTCTTCTTCCTCCTGCTCCCCGTGCAGACGCGCCTCTGGCTGTCAGCGCGTCTCCTCGTCCTTGGTGCCGAAGATCTTGTCGCCCGCGTCGCCCAGGCCCGGGATGATGTAGCCCAGCTCGTTGAGGTGCGAGTCCACCGCGGCGGTCCAGCAGCGCACGTCCGGATGCGCCGCCTGCAGCGCGGCGATGCCTTCGGGCGCGGCCACCAGCACCAGCGCGCGGATGTCCTTGCAGCCGCGCGACTTGAGCAGGTCGATGGTGGCGATCATCGAGCCGGCGGTGGCGAGCATCGGGTCCACGATCAGCGCGGTGCGCTGGTCCAGGTGGCCCACGAACTTCTCGAAGTAGTGCTCGGGCTGCAGCGTCTCGTGGTTGCGCGACAGGCCCACCACGCTGATCTTGGCGTTGGGCACCATGTCCAGCACGCCGTCGAGCATGCCCAGGCCCGCGCGCAGGATGGGCACCACGGTGACCTTCAGGCCGCTGATCTGGTCCACCTCCACCGGGCCGCTCCAGCAGTCGATGGTGGTCTTTTCCAGCGGGAAGTCGGCCGTGGCCTCGTAGGCCAGCAACCGGGCAAGCTCGTGCGTGAGCTCGCGGAATTTCTTGGTGGAGATGCCGGCCTCGCGAAGCAGGCCGATCTTGTGCTTCACCAGGGGGTGAGTGACGTCGATGATGGGCATGGGCGGAAGTCTAAGTGCTCGCCCCTGCGCGGCCGGCAGAGCACCTGACGGGGTGCGGGCCGGCGATGAACCTCCGGTGCGCGCGCGGCCCGCCGGCCTCGGCGCTTCCGGGAACAGCCCTTGCCAATCAGCGCGACCGCTCCACGCCTCGCGCCCCGCCGCGCACCTCCCGCCATGGACCAGCCCGCCATCCCCGCCACGGCCCCACCGGCCGCGGCCGAAACGCCCCGTTGCCGCATCGCCTTCGAGCTCAACGGCCAGCCCCACGAGCTTGAAGCGGAGCCCCGCGTCACGCTGCTCGACGCGCTGCGCGAGCACCTGAAGCTCATCGGCACCAAGAAAGGCTGCGACCGCGGCCAGTGCGGCGCCTGCACCGTGCTGGTGGACGGGCGGCGCATCAACAGCTGCCTGACGCTGGCGGTGATGTGCGAGGGCCGCAGCGTCACCACCGTCGAAGGCCTGGGCACGCCCGAAGCGCTGCACCCGGTGCAGGCCGCCTTCATCGAGCAGGACGCCTTCCAGTGCGGCTACTGCACCCCCGGGCAGATCTGCTCGGCGGTGGCGCTACTGGACGAGGCCAAGGCCGGCCGCGCCAGCGCCGTCACGCCGGACCTGTGCCGCATCGAGGGCCCGCTGAGCGACGCCGAGATCCGCGAGCGCATGAGCGGCAACCTCTGCCGCTGTGGCGCCTATCCGAACATCGTGCGCGCGGTGCGGCAGGTGCTGGACTCGAACCCGGGC
>JAEYPG010000355.1 GCA_023410975.1 Pseudomonadota bacterium | reverse complement strand
CGCTTCGCGCGCCGCCGGACACACGGGTGATCGCACGGCGCATCGCGCCCAACCGGCGGCTGATGTGCGCGTCGCCGGCCTACTGGCGAAGCACGGCACGCCCAAGGTGCCCAACGATCTGGCGCAGCACAACTGCATCGGCATCCGCCAGGGCGAGGAGGCTTACGGGGTGTGGCGCCTGTCCAGCGGTCGCGGGCGCAACGAGGCCACGGAGACGGGCAAGGTGCGCGGCAACCTCGCCACCAACGACGGCGAGATCGCCGTGAACTGGGCGCCGGACGGCCACGGCCTCCTCATGCGCGCGCAATGGGACATCGAGCGCTACCTGCGCAGCGGCCGGCTGGCGCAGGTGCTGCCGCAGTACTTCACGTCCGAGGCCGACATCCACGCGGTGTACCCGCAGCGCCACCAGCGGGCCGCGCGCGTGCGCGAGTTCGTGGACTTGGTGGCACTGGCGTTTGCGCAGCAGGCCGCGGCCGGCAAGGCTTGAGGGCTCGCCGGCCGCTCGATCAGAGCCCCTTGCGCAGCAGCCCCCGCGCCGCCAGGTTGCCGATGAAGGCGCGCAGCCCGAAGCGCCACGGCGGCGCCGTCTCGCTGTGCGTGACGCGGTTGAGCAGGGCGCCCAGGCGTTCGCTGCGGATGCTCACCAGGTCGCCGAGCTTGTGGGTGAAGCCGCCGCCGGGCTGGTCGCGGTCCTCGATGGGCGCGAAGAGGGTGCCCAGGAACAGCATGAAGCCGTCCGGGTACTGGTGCGCCGCCAGCGTCTGCGCCACCAGGTCCGTCGGGTCGCGGCTGATGCTGCTCATGGTGTTGATGCCGCGCAGCTCGAAGCCGTCCTCGCCCGTGACGCGCAGGTGCACCGTCTCGCGGCGCACGTCGTCGAGGGAGAAGCTGGCGTCGAAGAGCCGGATGAAGGGGCCGATGGCGCAGGAGGCGTTGTTGTCCTTGGCCTTGCCCAGCAGCAGCGCGCTGCGGCCCTCGATGTCGCGCAGGTTGACGTCGTTGCCCAGCGTCGCGCCCACGATCTCGCCGCGGCTGTTGACGGCCAGCACCACCTCGGGCTCCGGGTTGTTCCAGGACGAATCGGCGCGGATGCCGATGTCCTCGCCGCTGCCCACCGAGGAGAGCACCGGCGACTTGGTGAACACCTCCGCGTCCGGGCCGATGCCCACCTCCAGGTACTGCGACCACAGCCCGCGCTGCTGCAGCAGCGCCTTGAGCGCCATGGCCTGCGGCGAGCCGGGCTTGATGTCCGCCAGGTTGCTGCCGACCAGCTCCAGCACCTGCGCTCGCAGCGCCTGGGCGCGCGAGGCGTCGCCGCGGGCCTGCTCCTCGATCACACGCTCGACCAGGCTGGTGGCGAAGGTCACGCCCGCGGCCTTGACGACCTGCAGGTCGCAGGGTGCCAGCAGCCACGGCCGCCCTTCGTCGCGGGCACCGGGCAGGCTGTTGGCCAGCAGTTCCTGCACGCCGCACAGGCGCTGCCCTTGGGTCTGTTGCACGGCCTGGGCCGGGTCCCCGGACTCCAGCAGCGTGCTCACGGTGGGAAAGGCCTCGCTCAGGTCGAACACGCCTTCGTTGCGCAGCGCAACCACGGCCGGGCCGGCCACGGGGCCCGGGACCCAGGCACGGCCGATCAGCGTGCCGGTGAGGGCATCCGCGGGGAGGAGGGCGTCGGGGGTGAGGGCTGCGGCCTCGCTTGCCTTGTTCATGTCGTCTTCCATTCAGGTGGCGTTGCCGGTCAGTGGTTGTGCCGCGGCGTCTTCTGCGCGATCCGCCGGTACTTGAGCGCGAACTCCAGCGTCGCGCCCTCGGCGAGCTGGCCGGTCTTCTGCCGGTACAGCTCTTCCCACGGCGAGTGGCTCTCGGGCACCGGCGGCGCGGGCAGGTCGCGCTTGCGGCGCTCGATCTCCTCCGGCGCCACCTGCGCGTTGCAGGTGCCGGCGTTGAGGTCGATGCAGATCATGTCCCCGGTGCGCAGCCAGGCCAGCCCGCCGCCCACGGCGCTCTCGGGCGAGCAGTTCAGGATCGAGGGGCTGTCCGCGGTGCCGCTCTGGCGGCCGTCGCCCAGCGTGGGCAGTGTCTCGATGCCACGGCGGATCAGCGCGTCCGGCGGCTGCATGTTCACCACCTCCGCCGAGCCCGGCCAGCCGATCGGGCCGGCGCCGCGCATCACCAGGATGCAGCCCTCGTCGATGTCCAGGCTCGGGTCGTTGATGCGCGCGTGGTAGTCGTCCGAGCCCTCGAACACGATCGCCCGCGCCTCGAACACGCCTTCCAGCCCCGGCCGGCTCAGGTAGCGGCTGCGGAAGCGCTCCGAGATCACCGAGGTCTTCATGATCCCGAAGTCGAACAAATTGCCGCTGAGCACCAGGAAGCCGGCCGCCTCCAGCAGCGGGTCGGCGAAGGGACGGATCACTTCGCGGTCCGTGGACTCGCGGCCCGCCAGATTCTCCGCGATGCTGCGCCCGGTGACGGTGAGGCAGTCGCCGTGCAGCTTGCCGGCCTGTTGCAGTTCCCACATCACCGCCGGCACGCCGCCGGCGCGGAAGAAGCGCTCGCCCAGGTACTTGCCGGCGGGCTGCATGTTCACCAGCAGCGGCAGGTCGTAGGCGTGCTCGGTCCAGTCGGACGGGCGCAGCTCCACCTCCGCGTGGCGCGCCATGGCCATGAGGTGCACCTGCGCGTTGCTGGAGCCGCCGCAGCAGCTCACCACCGACAGCGCGTTGAGGAAGCTCTCGCGCGTGAGCAGGCGCGAGGGCCGCAGGTCCTCGTAGGCCATCTCCACGATGCGCCGCCCGGTGTCGTAGGCCATCTGGCCGCGCTGGCGGTAGGGCGCCGGAATGGCGGCGCAGCCCGGCAGCGACAGGCCCAGCGCCTCGGCCACCGCGTTCATCGTGGAAGCGGTGCCCATGGTGTTGCAGTGCCCCGCCGAGGGCGCGCTGTCGCAGGCGCGCTGCAGGAACTCCTCCTCGTCGATCTCCCCAGCCGCGAGCTTGCGGCGGCTGCGCCAGATCACGGTGCCCGAGCCCACCAGCTCGCCCTCGTGCCAGCCGTCGAGCATGGGACCGCCGGAGAGCACGATGGCCGGGATGTCCACCGTGCTGGCGGCCATGATCCCAGCCGGCGTGGTCTTGTCGCAGCCGGTGGTGAGCACCACGGCGTCGATGGGGTAGCCGTACAGGATCTCCACCAGCCCCAGGTAGGCCAGGTTGCGGTCCAGCGCGGCGGTGGGGCGGCGGCAGTTCTCGAAGATCGGGTGCACCGGGAATTCCATCGGGATGCCGCCGGCGTCGCGGATGCCGTCGCGCACGCGCTTGGCCAGCTCCAGGTGGATGCGGTTGCAGGGCGAGAGGTCGCTGCCCGTCTGTGCGATGCCGATGATCGGCTTGCCGCTGCGCAGCTCGTCCGGCGTGATGCCGTAGTTCATGAAGCGCTCCAGGTAGAGCGCGGTCATGTCCGAACGGTGCGGGTCGGCGAACCACTCGCGCGACCGGAAGGGGCGCTGGGGTTTCTTGTCCATGGGGTACTTCGTCCTTGAGTCAAACGGTCGCCGGACGAGCCCTCGCCCGTTCGCCCCGAGCCCTTCGACAAGCTCAGGACAGGCCCTGTCGAAGGGCAGGCGCAGAGGGCTTCGACAAGCTCAGCCCGAACGGGGAGTTAGGGTCCGGCTTACTTCTTGCGCGCCTTGTCCAGCTCGGACATCAGCTCGCGCGTGGTGTCCTCGCCGAATTCCTTGCTGAACTTGGCCACCACCGGCTGCAGCTTCTCGCGCAGCTTGGCCTGCTCGGCCGCGGGCAATTCCGTGACCTGCATGCCCGACTTCTTCAGCTCGCCCAGCGCCTTGTCGCCGAAGGCGCGGATGGTCTGGCGCTCGTAGAGCGTGGCCTCGCGCGCAGCCTCCGTAACGAGCTTCTGCTCCTCGGCCGAGAGGGTGTCCCAGGTCTTCTTCGACATCAGCAGCACCCACGCGCTGTAGATGTGGCGCGAGAGCACCAGGTGCTTCTGCACCTCGTAGAACTTGCTGGCGAGGATGGTGGCGGTGGGGTTTTCCTGCCCGTCCACCGCCTTCTGCTCCATGGCGGAGTACAGCTCGGTGAAGGGCATGGGCGTGGCGTTGGCGCCCAGGGCGTTGAAGCTCTCGATGAACAGCGGGTTCTGGATCACGCGCAGCTTGAGCCCGGCCAGGTCCTCGGCCTTGGTGATGGGGCGGCGCGAGTTGGTCACGTGGCGGAAGCCGTTTTCCCAGAAGCCCAGGCCCACCAGCCCCTTCTCGGGCAGCTTGGCCAGCAGCTTCTGGCCGAAGGCGCTGTCCAGCACCGCGTCGGCCTCGTGCTCGTTGCCGAAGGTCAGCGGCAGGTTGAGCACGCCGAAGTCCTTCACCAGCGTCACCAGCGTGGAGCTGTCGGGCACGGTCATTTCCAGCGTGCCGCCGCGCAGCGCCGCGGTCATGGTCACGTCGTTGCCCAGCGTGCCGCTGGCGAAGAGCTTGGCGCCGAGCTTGCCGCCGCTCTTCTGCGCCAGCAGCTCGTTGAAGCGCTTGACCGCCAGCGCCTGCGGATGGTCGTCGCTCAGGCCGATGCCGACCTTGAACACGCGCTCCTTGACCTGCGCGGCGGCCGGGCCGGCCAGCGCCGCCAGGACTGCAGCGGCCAGGGCGAGGGATTTGAATTTCATGCTTGTCTCCTGTGGCTTGTGTTTGGAACAGGGATCTGCGCCCCGGCAGCCGGCCGGCACGAGCTCCCTCCCGCAAGGGTACAGGCTAGGCCAGTCCTGAAATTGGGTCCAATCACCGTTTGGATAAAATCCATTCCAGGAAGTTATTGATGGATCAGCGTGTCGGGAAAACCCTTAACCACGGCCCAGGCCTGCGGCCGGCTGCGTTTCAGGCATCTGCAGTTTCTGGAAATCCTGGGCCGCACGCGCAATCTGCGCCTCACGGCAGAGCAGATGCACATTACCCAGCCCGCGGCCACCAAGATATTGCTGGACATCGAGGAGATATTCGAAGCCCGGCTGTTCGAGCGGCTGCCGCGGGAAATGCGTCCCAATGAGCTGGGATTGTTCGTGCTGCGTTATGCCGCGGCCACGCTGGCCGGGCAGAAGAAATTCGTCGATGAATTCAACGCGCTGAAGCAGGGCGGGCATGGGCACGTGGCGGTGGGCGCCATTTCCGGCTCGGCCGCGCACCTGCTCACGGCCGCGGTGCGGGAGGCACACCGGCGCCGCCCGCTGCTGGTGTTGAAACTCTTCGAGCAGAGCAGCGACCAGCTCATCGCCTGGCTGGCCGAGCGCCGGATCGACCTGATGATCGGCCGCTTCACCGAGCCCGCCCAGCAGGGGCCTTTCCAGTACGAGCGCCTGAGCAGCGAAGCGCTGTGCGTGGTGGCCGGCGCCGCGCACCCCTTGCGCGAATTCCGCCCGTCATCGCTGCAGGAACTGGCCCACTGGCCCTGGATTCTCTACCCGCATCCCACCGCGCTGAGAAAGGTATCCGACGGCATCTTCGACGCCGCCAACCTGCTGCCCACTGCGGGCATCGTGGAAACCACGTCATTCCTGTTCGCGCTGGAGTTGCTCCAATCCACGCCCATGCTGTCGCTGCAACCCGCAGCGCTGGTGGACAAATACGTGCAAAAAGGCGTGCTGGCGCGCATCCCGCTGGAAATTCCACACCACATGCCCGATTACGGCCTGATCACGCGCCAGAGCGAGCTACCGGCGCCGGCGGTGCAGGAATTCATGGACATCCTGCGCACCCTGGCGGGCGGGGGCGAGCGCTCGCCCTGAATTCAACCCGCTCCTGGCGCGGAGCGGCCGGCCGTGGCGGCCACTCGCGCCATGCCCCTGCCATGCCCCTGTGCGCCGGCCTCAGCCGCCCACCAGCTTCCGGACCGAGCCGATCACCGCGGGTCCGTTGAAAGGCTTGACGATCCAGCCCTTGACGCCGGCGGCCTTGCCGCGCTCCTTCATGGACGGCGAGCTTTCGGTGGTCAGCATGATGATGTTGACCGCCTGGTTGCGCAGCTCGCTCCGCACCTTTTCGGCCATCGACAGCCCGTCCAGGTTGGGCATGTTGACGTCGCACAGCACCAGCTTGATGCCGGCATCTGCCCGCAGCTTGCCCAGCGCGTCGCGGCCGTCCACGGCGTAGGCCACGCTCAGGCCTTGGCCGGACAGGAAGCTGCCCACTTCCGTGCGGACGGTGCTCGAATCGTCCACCACGAGGATTTGTGCCATGTGAATTGCCTCTCTACAGGGATCAGAAAAGTTCCAGCTCGCCCGCGGCCTCGGCCGGGGCCTCCTGCGGCGGCGGATCGAAGTCCAGCGCGCCCTGCTCGCAGACGCACAGGCTCACGTGCAGTCGCTCGCCGCCGTCCAGCTCCAACCGGTAGTGGCGCAGGTAACCGGGGCGCAGCAAGGCGAGGTGCCGCAGGCTCTCCCGGTCCACGACATGGGGCGTGGACATGCCCAGGCAGTCGAAGACGCGCCCCAGCTCGCGCTTGAGCGCGCCGCAGCCGAGGTTGCCGTACTCCGACATGGCGTCCAGCAGCCACTGCCGCGGCGGTGCCGGCTCCGCCAGCCCCTTGAGCCGCGCCAGCAGCGCCCCGGTCTGCGCGTCGGCGTCGAAATGCAGGAACAGCATCAGCCGGAAGCTGCAGCCCGCCACGGAGAGCATGACGGCGCGCTGCCCGGTGACCTGTTCAAAGCCGTCGACCGGGCCAAAACCGGCCAGCGCACCCGCGAAGGTGCAATGCATGCTGGCCGACAGCATCTGCTCGAGAGCCGTCCTGGCGCGGTGGCTGATCATGCCGGGGAACCCTTGCCGCCGAGCGCCTGCAGCGTCTGCTCGTTGGCCACGCGCAGCCCGATCACGGTGCTGACGATCATCTTGCCGCCGGCCTGCAGGTCCTGGAACGTGGAGGCCGTGATCAGGTCGTTTTCGTGCAGGCCGTCGCGATACTCCTTGGACAGCGTCTGCGCGCGCTGCGCCAGGCCGCGCATCTCCTCGGCCACGACCGCGAAGCCCCGGCCCGACAAGCCGGCGCGCGCCGCCTCGATGGAGGCGTTGAGCGTCACGATGGTCATCTGCTGCACGATCTGCGCGAAGTCCGCGTTCTTGCGGCGCATGTCGCTGTTGTGCCGCAGCAGGCTGTCCATCGACGCATGCCAGCGTTCGATGGCCTGGTCCACCTGCAGCAACTCGTCCATGCCCTGCGCCATCCCGGCAGCACCGCCACGGGCCGCGGCCACGGCCGAGCCGGACTCGGCCAGTTGCGCCCGCATGCTTTCCAGCGCTTGGCGCTGCGCGTCCCGCTCCCGGCTCAGGCGGGCCTGCAGTTCCTCGACCGAGCGCTGCGCCGACTCCAGCGCCGCCTGCAGCCGCTGGTTCGCCGCGCGCAGCGCCAAGGCCTCCTCACGCTCTTCGCGCTCGGCCTGCTCGCGCGCGGCGGCCGCCAATTCCACGCTCACCCTTTTGCTGCGCGCCCGCAGGCCGTACCCCGCGAGGAGGGCGGAGCCCGTCATGCCGGCCAATGCCAGGCCGAGGTTCAGATCGAGCATGCCGCCTCCGTGTGCGCGGAGCTTCCGTACAGGCGCACGCCGCAGCTCGCCGGCAGCGTCACCACCACTGCGAAGGTGCGCCCGGCGCCCGGGCCGGCCGGCGCATCGAGCTCGACGGCCACCGTGCCGCCCTCGGCCTCGATGAAGGCCTTGACCGCTTCCATCCCCACCCCGCGGCCGGAGACGCCGGTCACGCGCTCGGCCGTCGAGAGGCCGGAGCTGAAGATCAGGTTCGCCACGGCGCTGTCCGGCACCGGCTCGTCCGGGCGCAGCAGCCCGGCCGCCAGCCCCTTGTCGCGGATGCGCTCCAGCGCCAGCCCGCGGCCGTCGTCGCGCAGCACCAGGCGCAGGGCACGGG
>JAEYPG010000266.1 GCA_023410975.1 Pseudomonadota bacterium | reverse complement strand
TGCGTCCCGGAAATGGAATTCTGGATTGCCGTCCACGACGCGGACCTCGCGAAGTTTGACGCGCTCGTGCGTCGCCACACCCTGCAAGGCGCCGCGCGCGCCCCGCTGCGACCGGGGCAGCTCAGCGGCATGCTGCGGGGCTTCATCGACCTGGTGGCCGAGCACGATGGCCGTTACTACGTCGTCGACTACAAGTCCAACCGGCTCGGGCCCGACGACGGCGCCTACACCCGCACTGCGATGAAGCGCGCGGTGCTGGAGCGGCGCTACGACCTGCAGTACGTGCTGTACCTGCTGGCGCTGCACCGCCTGCTGCGCCTGCGACTACCCGACTACGACTACGACCGCCACGTCGGCGGTGCGCTGCACCTGTTCCTGCGCGGCAGTCAGGCTCCTGGCGCCGGCGTGCATTTCGAGCGCCCGCCGCGCGAGCTCATCGAAGCCCTTGACCAGCTGATTACCCGCCGTCCCGCTTTGGAGGTTGCTTGAGTACCGACCACGCCCTGGCACCGCTTTCCCACACGTCGGCCATGCTGGCGCTCATCACACGCTGGGCCGAGCATGGCTGGCTCAGAGACATCGACGCCGCCTTCGCGGAGTTCCTCGTGCGCGAGCACAGCGGGCTCACAGGCATGGACGTCGCCGATGGAGAGTTGCCCGTGCGCGAGGTGCCCCGGACGCCACCGCTGCTGGTGCTGGCCGCAGCGCTGGCCAGCCACCAGCTGGGGCACGGCCACGCTTGCCTGGATCTCAGGCGCACGCTGGAGGACCCGAGCGCGTCGCTGTCCCTGCCGCCGCCGGACCGGGAGGCGGACACGGACGAGACGCCACCGCTGCCTGGCGAGGTGCTCCTGGGCGTCACCGTGGCCGACTGGCGTGCCATCCTGATCGCGCACCCGGACCTCGTGGGCCAGGGGCCCGGCAACACGCCGCTCGTGTGTGTCGGCGAGCGGGTCTACTTGCGCCGCTACTGGGCTTACGAGCAGACCGTGCGCTGCGGCATCGATGCGCGCCTGGCCGACGTCCTCGTACTGCCTGCCGAGCAGCGGGTGCGCGAGGTGCTGGAAGCGCTCTTTCCGCGGGCCGCGGCCACGCCCGTGCCGGACTGGCAGAAGCTGGCGTGTGCAGTGGCGGCGCGCAGCGCGTTTGCCATCGTCACCGGGGGACCGGGTACCGGCAAGACGACGACGGTGGTGCGCCTGCTCGCCGCGCTGCAGGCGCTGGTGCTGGCCGGCGGTGCCGAGCGGCCGCCCTTGCGCATCCGGCTGACGGCGCCGACGGGCAAGGCCGCGGCGCGGTTGAGTGAATCCATCGCGGGCGCCGTCCAGGCACTGGAGCTGGGCGGCCTGGGCGCCGATGCGCAGGCCATCCGCGCGGCCATTCCTCGCGAGGTCACGACCTTGCACCGGCTGCTGGGCAGCCGGCCCGACACGCGGCATTTCCGGCACCACGCCGGCAACCCGCTGCCGGTGGACCTGGTGGTGGTGGACGAGGCCTCCATGGTGGACCTGGAGATGATGGCCTCGCTGCTGGCGGCGCTGCCGCCCAAGGCGCGTCTGGTGCTGCTGGGCGACAAGGACCAGCTGGCCTCGGTCGAGGCGGGCAGCGTGCTGGGCGAGCTCTGCAGCCGGGCCGGGAAAGGCTACTACAGCGAGGACACCGCGCGGTGGCTGCATGCGGTCACCGGCGAGCAGGTGCCGCCGGAATTGGTCAGGGCTGCAGGCACGGCACTGGACCAGGCCGTGGCCATGCTGCGCCACAGTCACCGCTTCCCGCCGGAGAGCGGCATCGGACAGCTCGCCGCAGCGGTGAATGAGGCGAAGCCGGGCAAGGTGCGCAGCGTCCTCAGCGACAAGGCACATGCCGACTTGGCGAGCCTGGCGCTCGAGACGGACGGGGAGGCGGCACTGCGGCGCCTCGTCATCGACGGCGCCGCGCCGGCGGACTCGGGCACAGGGCAGGCGCCAGCCGGTTACCGCCGCTACCTGCAGATGCTGCGCTCCAGCCGTCCGCAGGACGACGCAGCTCCGGACGATTTCGAAGCCTGGGGGTACCAAGTGCTGCAAGCCCACGGCCAGTTCCAGCTGCTGTGCGCCCTGCGCAGTGGGCCCTGGGGCGTGACGGGCCTGAACTGGCGTGTCGCCACCTGGCTGGCCAACGAGGGCCTCATCGACAGCAGCGACGGCTGGTACGCCGGCCGTCCGGTGCTCGTGACTCGCAACGACTATGGCCTTGGGCTCATGAACGGCGACATCGGCGTCACGCTAGACCTGCCCGGCCCGCAAGGCCAGCGCGTGCTGCGTGTGGCGTTCCTGGCCGGCGACGGCAGCCAGCGCGTGCGGTGGGTCCAGCCCAGCCGCCTGCAGGACCTGATCGAGACCGTCTTCGCGATGACGGTGCACAAGTCGCAAGGCTCGGAGTTCACCCACGCCGCGCTGGTGCTGCCACCCCGCTCCAACCCGATCCTCACCGGCGAGCTCGTCTATACGGGCATCACCCGAGCCAGGAAGCGCTTCACCTTGGTCGAAACCGGGGAGCCGTCGGTGCTGGAGCGTTCGGTGCAGCGCCGCGTGCGCCGCTATGGCGGACTGATGGCCAGCGCTGACGCGTCGCCCGGCACCACGGTGGCGTGAGCCTGCTCCACCCCTGCCCGGTTGGCGATGCCGAAGGGCACGTGCACCGACGGCAGGATCTCCGAGGCGGGGATGAGGTGGGCCTGCTGGTCGTCGAAGAACATGTGCGGGGCCAGCACCTCCAGCACGCGGCGCTTTTCGATGCCCCCCAGGAAGAAGGCCTCGTTGACCGTGATGTCCCAGCTGCGCATCGTGTTGATGACGCGTTCGTGGGCCGGTGCGCTGCGCGCCGTGACGATGGAGATGCGCAGCTTCGGTGTGTACGAGGGATCGACCTCCGCGCGGGCCTCCTCCAGGCGCTGGATGCCGGAGAGCTTGGAGAGGAACTCCTTGAGCGGCCCGGGATTGAGCGGGATGTCGACCTTGCGCGCCTCGTGCGCGTTGAACTCGCCGAGATCGCTGCGCGCGCGGTAGACCGCTTCGGATTCGTCGTCGGCAATGACGCCGTCGAAGTCGAACGCCACGCGCAGCTCGGCATCCTCGGCCAGGTCGACGTGGTGGGAGTCGAGCACCTGGCCGGCCGGGTAGCCCGCCAGCGTGGCCTGCCGCACATCAGCCTCGTTGGCCGAGAGGAACAGGCTGATGGAGAAGGCGGGGATGTAGCGATGCGGCGACGAGCCCTGCAGGAACACCGCCCGTGTCATGCCCAGGCCGTGGTGCGCGATGGAGCGCATGACCCGCATGCCAGTGTCGGGGTCGTTGCGCGAGAGCAGCACCACCTCGATGGGCGGATCGTACGGCCGGATCTGGTTGATCGACAGCAGCCGCTTGATGAAGGGAAAGGCCACGCCCGGCCTCAGCGGCACATGCTGGTGCTCGCGCTGGAATGCGCGGTAGGCCTGCTCGCCGCTTTCCCGGAACACCCTGTCGGATTGAGCGAGGTCGAACAGGGCGCTGGAGGCCAGGCCGATAACCAGCCGGTTGTCGAGTTCGTAGGGCATCGGTGCGGTCCCGCGTCGCGGGAGGTTGCTCGAAGAGAAAGTGCGGCCACACGCCGCTCACCGCAAACCGGCCCATGCCGGAAAAGCGCAAGGCGCCGGGCCTGCATGTTTCGGTGGCACGGCCGATTCGGCCCGATTTTATTGCGCGGTCAACCGTGCCGATCTGTCAATAAGCGTGGTGGAGGAACTCCTTGGCCAGACTCTCGCTGAAACCCGGCCCGCTGCTCATTGCGCGCCACCTGGGCAGGAATGCCTCGGACGAAGTCGATTGGCTGGAAACGCCGGCCACGGCCGAGGCACACGAATGGCTCGACGTACCCGTGGATCTGGACGCCGGCGTGACGCTGGGTGACCTGCTGGGTCTGCTCGGGCACAGCCCGCTGCTGCAGCAGGTGTACGCGCGTTTGCATGCCGCGGATGTCAGTGCCGAAGCGGCCAAGGGGCCTTGCGATGCACCGGAGAGCGACCCGGCCGACGCCCTGGAATACCTTGAGCTGTGCCAGTACTGGAGCCTGGACACGGCCACGCGAACGTACGAGCCGATACACCGCTTGACGCTCCACGGCATGGGTCTGGTGCAGACCCGGGACCGGCCCGACGCCGGTTGCGTTGCCGGCGAGCGCATCCTGTGGGTAGTGAAGGGCTCGGCGCTGCGCTCGCTGCTGGCGCTGCCGCTGCGCGTCTCGCCGCAGGTGGTGGTCAGCGAGGCCGGCAGCAAGGACTACGGTCGTGACATCGACGAGGCGCTGCATCCGCACGTGACGCTCGGCCAGGTGCTGTACTCGGTGCTGTGGGAGTTGACGTACTTCGGCGCACCATCCGAGCGCGAGGAAACCGTCGAAGAGCTTGCCCGGCAACTCGCCGCCGCGTCCCGGGAGCCTGGCGTGAGCATGAGCGGCGAAGAGTTCAGTGCGTGGCTGGATCGGTTCCAGCGGGATAACCCATGAGCCCCATTCTGCAGGCTGATCCCTCGGGTAGATCCAACGGGCGGGCTACCCCGGTGCAGCGACGCCCGAGCCGTGGACAGGCGTGCTGTGCACGCGTGCCGCATTCCGTCCCTGCTGCAAGGAGTTGCCCATGAACCACCGGCAATTCCTGAAGAAGATGCGAGCGGAGGGTCGCGTCCTGGACGCTCGGCCGGTGGCGCCGGTTGCCCGATTCCTGATGCAACGTCTGGTGGTGGAGGTCTACCAGAACGACGTGATTCGGCTTCCCGCCGATGCGATCGTGTGCGGCATGCTGACCCCGGTGAACCCGCTGGGCGCGCTGTTCCCACAGTACTGGGACGCTGGACTCGCCTGGGGCCACATGGCCGCTTGTCCGCGTGAACTGAAAGAGCCCGTGGACGACGAGGTGATCGTGCCGTTGCATCGTCCCGGCCGTACTCCTGTCCGGTACATCGGTGTCGTCCATCCCGCCAGGCGCCCGCCCAGGGAGCAACTGCGCAGGACCATCGAGACACTGGGCGAACGGTTCGGGTGCCGCCGCATCAACGTGCTGGCCCCGACGGTCGAAGCGGCGAACTTCCTGCGCAGCATCCCCGCTTGCGACGTGGTAGCGGCCGTGCAGGAGGCAAGCTCCTGTGAAGCGTTGGAGCGCATCGGCCTTGTCGACGAGTGGGATCCTTGGCCCTACGTCGAGCACATCGCCGCACTGGGCGCGCCACGGCTGGCGCATGACGGGGGTGCGTAGCGCGCGATGGCCGTACGCAGCTCCTGCGCGATTTCCTCGCGCAGGTGAGTCGGCTCCAGCACCTCGACCCGTGGGCCCAGGCCCAGCAGCCAGCGGCGAAGCTGGACGGTCAGCAGCGTGCTGGCCGTGATCCGGTGCACGCCGCCAGCCTCCACGACGAGTTGCTGGTCCTGCGACAGTGGCGCTTCCTGCACCCACTCGCCCGCGCCATCGTAGAAACGGGCCACGAGCCGGATACGCTCACTTCCCCCGAAACCCAGTGCGCCGGATTCGATCCACTTGCCCAGGTCGAACTGTTCGATGCCCGACGGGGTGTCGATCAACTCCGCACGCTGCACGCGGTGGATCTTTAGGGTTCGCACGTCCTCGTGCCCGTCAAAGCGCACGGGCATGTAGAAGGCGTGGCCGAACTGCACCAGGCCCAGAGGCGAAACGGTGTAGCTCTTGGCCGCTTGCTTGTCGAAGCCCCGGTAGGTGATGCGCAACTGGCGGCCCAGCAGCACCGCCTCGGTGACCGCGGCATGCACAGCCTTCGAAACCTTGGGCGCCACCAGGGACGGCCCCGGTGCAATGATGCGCACGCGATCGGGCCAGCGCCGCAGGGGCAAGTCCTGGAAATGCTGTGCCAGCTTGCGCCGTGCCTCGTCCACGTAGGGCTGGAGCGTGGCCATCACGCTCGGCGGCAGCACGCCTTCGAGGTAGGTCCCCAGCATCTGGAAGCTCACCGCCTCGGCCCAGTCCATGCCGGGCAGCGACA
>JAEYPG010000225.1 GCA_023410975.1 Pseudomonadota bacterium | reverse complement strand
GCTCGGCGGCCTGCGCGGCCGGGGCTGTCCAGGGCGAGTCCACGCCGTCGAGCAGCCGCTCCAGCAGGCGCGCCAGGGCCTGCGCGTGGTCGGGCAGCAGCTTGCGCTGCCACAGGTCCAGCGCCTGGATCTCGTTGGTGCCCTCGTACAGCATCGACACGCGCAGGTCGCGCAGCCGCTGCTCGATGCCCCATTCGCCCACGTAGCCGTGGCCGCCGAAGACCTGCAGCGCGTCGCTGACCGAGTCGAAGCCCTGCGCCGTCAGCAGCGCCTTGACGATGGGCGTCAGCAGCGAGGCCTCGCGCAGCGCGCGCTCGCGCTCGGTGCTGTCCGGATGCGCGTGCGCCTGGTCCAGGCGCAGCGCGGTCCAGAGGGCCAGCATGCGCCCGCCCTCGGTCCAGGCGCGCGTGTGGGCCAGCAGCCGCTGCACGGGCGCGTGGCGCAGGATCGGCGCGCCGCCCTGGATGCGCTCGGTCGCGTAGTCCTGCGCCTGCGCCAGCGCGGCGGCAGCCGCGCCCACGCCCTGCAGCCCGACGTTGATGCGCGCGGCATTCATCATCACGAACATGGCGTTGAGGCCGCGCCCGGGCTCGCCGATCAGCCAGCCCGTGGCGCCGTCGAAGCGCAGCACGCAGGTGGGGCTGGCGTGCAGGCCCATCTTTTCTTCCAGGCGCTCGACCACCACCGTGTTGCGCGTGCCGTCGGGCAGCCACTTGGGCACCAGGAACAGCGACAGCCCGCGCGAGCCCGCCGGCGCATCGGGCAGCCGCGCCAGCACCAGGTGCACGATCTGGTGCGTGAGGTCGTGGTCGCCGCCGGAGATGAAGATCTTGGTGCCCTCGACCGCCACGCTGCCGTCGCCGCGCGGCGTGGCGCGGGTGCGGCAGCCGCCGAGGTCGCTGCCGGCCTGGGTTCGGTCAGGGCCATGGTGACCAGGGACTTGCCGCTGGCGAGGTCGCCGAGGTAGCGGGCCTTGAGCTCGTCGCTGCCATGCGCGCGCAGGCAGGCGTAGCCGCCGTGCAGGATGCCGAAGTACATGCCCCAGCCCGGGTTGGCGGCGCTGATGGCCTCGTGCAGCACGGCGTCCACCACGTGCGGCAAGCCCTGGCCGCCATCCTCCGGATGGCAGGCCAGCAGCGGCCAGCCGCCCTCCACGAACTCGCTCCACGCCCAGGCGAAGCCGGTGGGCGCGCGCACCTCGCCCTCCACCAGGCGGCAGCCCTCGCGGTCGCCGGCGGCGTTGAGCGGCGCCAGCAGCCCGTCGGCGAAGTCATGGGCGGCCTCGGCCACCTGGTCGATGAGATCGGCATCGACCTCGGCGAAGGCGGGCAGCCCGCCCAGCACGGCGGGGGCCTGCAGCAGCTGCTGCAGCACGAAGCGGGTGTCGCGCAGGGCGTCCTGGCTCATGGCGATTTTTCCAACTCTTTGTTGGTACTGAGAGAAATCCCGTTCGGGCTGAGCTTGTCGAAGCCCCTGCCATGCCTGCGTGTCAGCGCCTGCCCTTCGACAGGCTCAGGGCGAACGGGAGCGTTCACCGTTGAGAGCGAACCGGAATCAGCCCTCCGGCGTGAAGCCCACCTTCTTCACGATCGGTCCCCAGGCGGCGTTTTCCTCGCGCACCATCTTCTGCAGCTCCGCCGGGCCGATGGACGAGGTTTCCAGGCCGAGCTGGGCGAAGGCGTCGGCGGTCTCCTGCGTGGACACCGCGGCCTTGATCGCCGCCGCCGCGCGGTTGACCACGTCGGCCGGCGCCTTGGGCGGCAGGAAGAAGCCGTACCACTCCTGCATGGTCAGCGTCTTGAAGCCCTGCTCCGCGTAAGTGGGCACGTCGGGCAGGAAGCGCGAGCGCTGCGGGCCCGAGGTGGCCAGCACGCGCACCTTGCCGCTCTTGAGGTGGGGGAGGTGGTCGCCGATGGGCGAGCTCATGGAGGCGATCTGGCCGCCCACCAGGTCCGTCACGCCCGGGGCCGAGCCGCGGTAGGGCACGTGGTTGAGCTCCACGCCGCTTTCCTTGGACAGCAGCGCCGCCACGAAGTGGTTCGGGGAGCCCGCGCCCGGCGTGGCGTAGTTGGCCTTGGACGGGTTGGCCTTGCACCAGGCCAGGAAGTCCTTGAGCGTCTTCACGCTCTCCGGCACCGCCGGGCCCACGGCCAGCGCGAACTGCACGATGGCGGCGGTGGACACCGGCGTCACGTCCTCGATGCCGTAGTTGATGCTGCGGTAGATGTGCGGGTAGAGCGTGATCATGGCCGCCGGCGTCATCAGCAGCGTGCTGCCGTCCGGGGCGCTGCGCTTGAGCTCCTCCACCGCCAGGCGCCCGCCCACGCCGGCCTTGTTCTCCACCAGCGCCATCTTGGCGAAGGTGCCGCGCAGCTTCTCCGCCACGCGGCGCGACACGGCGTCCGTGGTGCCGCCGGCCGGGAAGCCGCACAGCACGCGCGTCTGCTCCACGAACGTCTGCGCCGAGGCCAAGCCCGGCAACCCGGCCAGGCCGGAGAAAGCGAACGCGCCGCCGGTGGCGGCCAGGAACTGTCTGCGATCGAGCGTCATGGTGGTGGTCTCCTGAGTGGTGTTGCCGGCTGCTGGTGCAGCCTGTTGGTATGGGTTTTGGCTTTGGTGTGGCTGGTGGCCCGTTCGCCCTGAGCTTGTCGAAGGGCCTGCAGGCCAGCCGTGCAGGAGGGCTTCGACAGGCTCAGCCCGAACGGGAGGTCTTCTTCAGCGCGGTGCCAGCCGCAGCGCGCCGTCGATGCGGATGACTTCGCCGTTGAGGTGGCCGTTGGCGGCGATGTGCGCCGCCAGCTGCGCGAACTCCTGCGGCTGGCCCAGCTGCTTCGGGAACGGGATGGCCGCGGCCAGCGACTGCTGCACCTCGGCCGGCAGCTCCTGCAGCAGCGGCGTGCTGAACAGGCCCGGCGCGATGGTCATCACGCGGATGCCCCACTGCGCCAGGTCGCGCGCCAGCGGCAGCGTCATGGCGGTGATGCCGCCCTTGGAGGCGGCATAAGCCTCCTGGCCCACCTGGCCGTCGAAGGCCGCGACGCTGGCGGTGTTGACGATCACGCCGCGCTCGCCGGCCGCGTTCACCGGTGCCAGCTTCGCGGCCTGCGCGGCGAAGAGGCGGATGACGTTGTAGGTGCCGATCAGGTTCACGCGCACCGTGCGCTCGAAGTCGGCCAGCGGGGCGGGAGAGCCGTCGCGCTGGATCACGCGCTTGGCGCCGCCGATGCCGGCCACGTTCATGAGGATGCGCGCCGGCCCGAAGGCTTCCGTCGCCGTGGTCAGCGCCTTCGTGACGCTGGCCTCGTCCGTGATGTCGCAGTGCAGCGCCAGGCCGTGGATCTCGGCCGCCACGCGCTTGGCGCCGGCCTCGTTCACGTCCAGCACCGCCACCTGCGCGCCCAGCCGTGCCAGCTCGCGCGCGGTGGCTTCGCCCAACCCCGAGCCACCGCCGGTGACGAGGGCCGCTTGTCCGTGGATGTCCATGCGTCTGCTTCCTTCGATGTTCTAAGAGTTGTCCTGGAACCAATGTCCCGTTCGGGCTGAGCCTGTCGAAGCCCCGTCGCACAGTCGTGCGGCAGGCCCTTCGACAAGCTCAGGGCGAACGGGGTAGGGAGAGGCCTTCAGCCCCGCCGCGGCAGGATCAGCCAGGGGTCCGAGCCGTCATACATGGCCTCCACCAGCGCGTTGCGGCTGGTGAGCACGGCGCGCTGGTTGATGGAGCCCTTGTCCGTGACCTCGCCCTTGTCCAGCGAGGGCGGCTCGGCCAGCACGTGCAGGCGCGCCACGCGGTTGGCGCTGCCGGTGCCCTCGGCCCAGAGCTTGTCGGCGAGCTGCTGGAAGAACTCGCGCACCGCCGGGTGGTGCAGCACCTCGGGCGCGGGCGTGCGCGGGGCCAGGCCCGCCAGGCGGCGGCATTCGTCCAGCCGCGGGAACACCATCAGCCCGACCTCGCCGCGGTTGAGGCCCGTGACCACCGCGTCCTGCACGCAGGGCGCGCCGGCCAGCAGCACCTTGGTGCGCAGCGGCCCGACGCTCACGAAGGTGCCGGTGTTGAGCTTGAAGTCCTCGGCGATGCGGCCATCGAAGAGCAGGCCCTTCTGCGGGTCGGTCGGGTCGACGAACTTCACCGCGTCGCCGGTGCAGTAGAAGCCCTCGTCGTCGAAGGCCTCGGCCGTCTGCTCCGGGTTGCGCCAGTAGCCGGGCATGACGTTGGGGCCGCGGAAGCGGATCTCCACCTTGTCCGCCACCGGCACCAGCTTCACTTCCACGCCGGGGCAGGGCAGGCCGACGTGGCCGGTCTGCAGCTCCTTGTTGAGCGCGAAGGTGCAGGAGGGCGCGGTTTCGGTCATGCCCAGGCCCGTGATCATCAGGATGCGCTCGCCGATGGTGCCTTCCGCATGCGCGTGCAGCTTGTCCAGCGTGGCCTGCGACAGCACGGCGCCGGCGTACTTGAACATCTTCACGCGCTCGAACAGCCGCTTGCGCAGCTGCTCGTCGGTGTCCATCGCGGCAGCGATCTCGTCGAAGCCCCGCGGCACGTTGAAGTAGATCGTGGGCGAGATCTCGCGCAGGTTGCGCAGCGTCTCGGCCATGCCCGCCGGCGTGGGGCGGCCGTCGTCGATGTAGAGCGTGCCGCCGTGGTAGAGCGTGATGCCGACGTTGTGGTTGCCGCCGAAGGTGTGGTTCCAGGGCAGCCAGTCCACCAGCACGGGCGGCTCGTCCTGCAGGAACGGGTAGGCCTGCGTGGCCATCTGCAGGTTGGCGCACATCATGCGCTGGGTGTTGACCACGCCCTTGGGCGCCTTGGTCGAGCCCGAGGTGAACAGGAATTTGACGACCGTGTCCGGGCCGACGGCGGCGTGCGCGATCTCCTCGCGGGTGCCGGGCTCGGTGGCCGCGAGCGCGGAGAAGGGCGTCACGGGACCGCTTTCCAGGCTGCCCTCGGTCAGCACCACTTCCACGTCCGGGCCGGCCACGGCCTCGATGGCCTTGGCGAAGCGCGCGTCCGACGCGAACACCAGGCCCGGCGTCGTGACGTTGAAGATGTGGCGCAGCTTGGCGTAGTCGGTGGCCACCAGCGAATAGGCCGGCGAGATGGGCACGTAGGGCACGCCCACCCACTGCGCGGCCATCGTCAGGATGAAGTGCTCCAGGTCGTTGTCCGACAGGATGGCGATGGGCCGGTCCACCGACAGCGGCCGCGTGGCCAGCGCCTGGCCCACGCGCTGCGCCAGCTCCAGCATCTGCGCGTAGCTGATGCGGCGCCAGTCGCCGCCCAGGGCCGGGTCGCGCTTGGCGACGAAGGTGCGGTTGGGGGCCACGCGGGCCCAGCGCTCCAGGCGGTCGGTGAGCCGCGCCGGGTAGGGCTGCAGCGCCTCGGTGGAGCGCATGACCAGCACGCCGCCGTCCTTTTCCTCGATGGTGGCGGCCAGGCAGCCGCCGACCCGGGCTGCCCGGTACTTGGCCAGGATGCTCATGGGGATGTCTCCTCGTGTCCTCTTCAGTGGCAGCGCAACGCTTCAGGACTTGACGACCTTGCCGGCGCGCTTTTCCAGGAAGGCGCGCAGCCGCTCCTGTGCGTCCGGCGTGCACTCGGCCACGGCGGCCATCAGGCTCTCGGTGAACAGGCCCTCGGACTGCGCCTGGTCGGCGATGCGCGGCAGCGCGTGCATCACGGCGTAGTTGCTCATGGGGGCGTTGGTGGCGATGCGCCGCGCCAGCTCCACGGCCTTGGACAGGCCCTCGCCGTCGCGCACGCGGTACTGCACCAGCCCGGCGTTGAAGCCCTCGTCGGCGTCGTACACGCGGCCGGTGAGCATGAGGTCGGACATGCGCGAGACGCCGATCAGGCGCGGGATGCGCACCGAGCCGCCGCCGCCGACGAAGATGCCGCGCTGCCCCTCGGGCAGCCCGAAGTAGGCCGAGTCCTCCGCCACGCGGATGTGGCAGGCGGACGCCAGCTCCAGCCCGCCGCCCACCACCGCGCCGTGCAGCGCCGCGATGACGGGCACGCGGCCGAACTGCACCGCGTCGAAGGCGGCATGCCACATGCGCGAGTGCAGCACGCCGTCGCCGATGTCGCGCGCCACCAGCTCCGACAGGTCCAGCCCGGCGCAGAAATGCTCGCCCTCGCCGCTGACCACCACGGCGCGGGTCTCGGCCGGCAGGTTCACGAAGGCGGTGTGCAGCTGCTGGATCAGCGGGTCGCTGATGGCGTTGCGCTTGGCCGGGCGCATCAGGCGCAGGTGCAGCACCGGGCCGGAAACCTCGACACGCAGCAGATCGAGTTCGGCCAGCAGGCCGGTGGCGGGGGTGAAGTCGGTTTGCATGGCTGGGAGGAACATCGTTGATGGTTAAGACTATTAAGCAAATAGGCGGCTAAGACCCTTGGTGTTTTCCCGGGTGTCCCTGCCGATGTGGGTTTTGATTGGGTGCGGCTCAGGGCAATCCCGATGTTGAACATCAAAAACATTTAATAGCATTAACCAAGTGTCGAGGTCCGAGGCGGTGGTGAGGAACCATGCGGCGGGCGCACGGCGCTTACGGAAGTACAGGAGACATCCTTCATGCGTTTTACAACCGGACCCGCGCTGCCCCTGGGGCTGGGCGCCTTGGCCCTGCTGTCGCTGGCCGCCTGCGGCGGCGGCGACGATCCCGCGCCCGGCGGCTTGCCGCAGCTGGCCGCCGCCTCGCCGGCGACCCTCAGCGGCAGCTGCGAAGCCCTGGCGACGGCCCTGGCCGGACAGGCCAACACCACCATCGCGTCGGCGGCCACGGTGGCCGCGGGCACGCTCACGGCGGGCGGCTCCACCACCGTGGCGGCCGGGGCGCCGACGGTGGGCGAGCACTGCCTGGTCAAGGGCAGCATGTTCGAAGGCCGCGTGGGGCGAGACGGCAACACCTACGCCATCGGCTTCGAGATGCGCCTGCCCAAGGCCTGGAACGGCCGCTTCTTCTACCAGGCCAATGGCGGCCTGGACGGCAACGTCAACACGGCCGCAGGCGCGCTGGGCGGCGGGCCGCTGACCGGCGCGCTGGCGCAGGGCTTCGCCGTCATCAGCTCCGACGCGGGCCACAAGGCGGCCGACGGCTCGAACTTCGGCCTGGACCCGCAGGCGCGGCTGGACTACGGCTACCAGGCGGTGGCCAAGCTCACGCCCATGGCCAAGGAGTCGATCCGCCGCGCCTACGGCAAGGCACCGGACCGCTCCTACTTCGGCGGCTGCTCCAACGGCGGGCGCCACGCCTTCGTCGCCGCGGCGCGCTACGCGGACCAGTACGACGGCATCCTCGCCGGCGCGCCGGGCTACAACCTGCCCAAGGCGGCCGTGGCCAGCATCTGGGGCGCGCAGCGCTACGCCACCGTGGCCACGGGCGATCCGGCCACCCCGGCCGGGCTGGAGACGGCTTTCACGGCCGCGGAGCGCAGCCTGGTGGGCCAGGCGGTGCTGGCCCGGTGTGATGCGCTGGACGGCGCCACCGACGGCATGGTGCAGGACATGGCGGCTTGCCAGTCGAAGTTCAACCTTGCGCGCGACGTGCCCAGCTGCGGCAGCGGCGGGCGCAACGGCACGTGCCTGACCGATGCGCAGAAGACCGTGGTGGCCTCGATCTTTGCCGGCGCCACCACGAGCACCGGCGCCGCCGTGTACGCCAGCTTCCCGTGGGACAGCGGCGTGGCCGGCAGCGGCATCCCGTTCTGGGAGTTCACCGCACCGCTGCTGCTGGACTCGGGCTCGGTGGGCCAGGTGTTCTCGGTGCCGCCGCAACCTGCGGGCTTCAACGGCCCGGCCTTCGCGCTGAACGCCAGCATCGACGCGCTGGTGGCGGGCATCAACGCCACCGACGCCACCTTCACCGAGTCGGCCATGGGCTTCATGACGCCACCCAACCCGACCAACCTGGCCACGCTCAAGAACCGCGGCGCCAAGATGATGGTCTACCACGGCGTCAGCGACCCGATCTTCTCGGTCAACGACACGGTGGCCTGGTACGACGGGCTGCGCGCCAGCAACGGCGGCGACGCCTCCAGCTTCGCGAAGCTCTACCCGGTGCCCGGCATGGGCCACTGCTCGGGCGGCCCGGCCACGGACCAGTTCGACATGCTCACGCCGCTGGTGAAGTGGGTGGAGCAGGGCGAGGCGCCGCAAGCCGTGGTGGCCTCGGCCCGCGGTGCGGGCAACGTGGGCGGCGTCAACGCCGACCTGCCGGCCACCTGGGCGCCGAACCGCACCCGCCCGCTGTGCCCGTATCCGCAAGTCGCCCGCTACAAGGGCAGCGGCAGCCTGGAGTCGGCCGACAGCTTCAGCTGCCAGTGAATCCCGGCGTCCATTGAAAAACACGGTGCCTGCGCAACCAGGCGCCGTCCATCGCGCGCCGGGAAAACCGTTGCCCGGCGTGTTCCCTCAGGAGGAGACATCAACATGAAGAAGACCTTGACCGCCGCGGCCCTCGCGGCTGCCGGCGTGGCCCACGCGCAGGCTCCCGCGCCCAGCGTGCAGCTCTACGGCCTGATCGACACCGGCGTGGAGCACATCACCAACGTCGGCCCCGGCGGCGACAGCCTCACGCGCATGCCCAACATCTCGGGAACGCTGCCCTCGCGCTGGGGCCTGCGCGGCACCGAGGACCTGGGCGGCGGGCTGCGCGCGCTGTTCACGCTGGAGTCCGGCTTCGGGCCGGACAACGGCGCGGCGGGCCAAGGCGGGCGGCTGTTCGGCCGCCAGGCGCTGGTGGGGCTGTCCGGCGGCTGGGGCACGGTCTCGCTGGGCCGGCAGTACACGATGCTGTTCTGGTCGCTGCTGGACGCCGACCAGCTCGGCCCCAACGTCTACGGCCTGGGCTCGCTCGATGCCTACATCCCCAACGCGCGCGCCGACAACGCCATCGTCTACCGCGGCAGCTTCAGTGGCGTCTCGGTGGGCGCGAGCTACAGCCTGGGCCGCGACACGGTCAACGCCGGCCCGAGTCCCGCGGGCACCAACTGCGCGGGCGAGAACGCCGCGGACAAGAGCGCCTGCCGCGAGTGGTCGGCCATGGTCAAGTACGACTCGCCGACGTGGGGCGTGGCGCTGGCGGCGGACGAGATCCGCGGCGGCGCGGGCGCATTCGCCGGAATGACCAGCAGCGCGCTCAAGGACCAGCGCGTCAACCTCAACGGCTACGCCAAGTTCGGCCCGGTGAAGGTCACGGCCGGCGTGATCCGGCGCGACAACGACGCGGCTGCGCCGCTGTCGGCCGCCAACGGCCAGAGCGCGCGCAGCAACCTGTACTGGATCGGCGGCGCCTACACCATCACGCCGGCCTTCATCCTGGACGGCCAGATCCAGCGCCTGGACTTCAAGAACGGCGGCGACCAGTCCACGCTGACCGCGCTGCGCGGCTCCTACAGCTTCTCCAAGCGCACCATGGCCTACGTGCAGGCGGCGCACATCAGCAACGGCGCGCGGCTGGCCATCTCGGTGAGCTCCGGCCAGCCCGGCAGCAACCCGGTGGCCGGCGGCTCGCAGAACGCCTTCATGGTGGGCGTGCGCCACTCGTTCTGAGGCCGGCCATGCCAGGCCGAGCCACCGTCCACTCGCGGCGGGCGCATCCGGCCTGGCGTGGCTTTACAAATACCGCCGTACAACATACGCGGTATTGAACAATTTCCTGAGTGCGCTTCGCTTCGCTTGACCGCCCTGCCCACGCAGGGCGTTTTTTCTGGGGCGCGCTGTGGCACGTGACGACAGAGGGGTACAAGGGAAGGCACTTGGAATACCAGCGTGGCAGGAACGGAGGAGTCCACCGTGGCTGGTAATGCCGGATATACCGCGTATGTTGTTTCTTAGGCGCTCGCCCCACCTGCTCGCCCGTTGCCACCCGGGCGGGTGCTTCGCGATTCATGCACAGGGCAGCGCTCCCCTGGACGAAGCCGCTGGCACCTCATGCAGCGCATGGGCTCAAGTCGCAGGGGTACGGCGGTCGTCGTCAATTTACATAAGTGTTATTGAAGCGCATTTCGTGACGGGCACGGTCCCGCGGAGAAGAGACCGCGCCGGAAGTCTCTGGCACGGTCCCCTGCGGATGTCAGCGCACCACGCCCAGCTCGGCGCGCTCGCCGCCGCGGTAGGTGTAGAGCGTCAACGCACCGTTCTTGATGTCGCCCTTGGCGTCGAAGGCGATGTTGCCGGTCACGCCCTTGTAGGAGATGCCTGCCAGCACCGGCAGGTACTTGGCCGGGTCGGCCGAGCCGGCCTTGACCATGGCCTCGGCCATCACCATCGTGGCGTCATAGGTGTAGGGGGCGTAGATCTGCACCTCGGTGCCGAACTTCTTCTTGAAGTCGGCCCGGAACTTGTCCATGACCGCCTTCTGCGAGGCGTCCACGCCGCCGGCAACGGCGCAGGTCACCACGTTGTCGGCCAGCGAGCCGGCGGCCAGCTTGGGCAGCTCGGCGGTGCACACGCCGTCGCCGCCCATGAACTTGGCGTTGATGCCCAGCTGCTTCATCTGGCGCAGCATCGGGCCGCCCACCGCGTCCATGCCACCGAAGAAGACCACGTCCGGCTTGGCCGCCTTGACGGAGGTCAGGATGGCGGTGAAGTCGGTGGCCTTGTCGCTGGTGAACTCGTGCTTGGCGATCTTGGCGCCGGCCGCCTTGGCGCTCTTCTCGAACTCGTTGGCCACGCCCTGGCCGTAGGCGGTGCGGTCGTCGATCACGACGATGGTCTTGGCCTTGAGCTGCTCCACCGCGTAGCGGCCCAGCGTGCCGCCGAGCTGCGCGTCGTTGGCGACCACGCGGAAGGCGGTCTTGTAGCCCTGGGCGGTGTAGCGGGGGTTGGTTACCGACGGGGCGATCTGCGGAATGCCGGCGTCGCTGTAGATGCGGGACGCGGGGATCGCCGTGCCGGAGTTGAGGTGGCCCACCACGCCGTTGACCTTGGAGTCCACCAGCTTCTGCGCCGCGGCGGTGCCCTGCTTGGGATCGCCGGCGTCGTCCTCGGGCAGCAGTTCGAAGCGGGCCTTCTTGCCGCCGATGCTCACGCCCTTGGCGTTGAGCTCGTCGATCGCCATGCGCACGCCGTTCTCGTTGTCCTTGCCCAGGTGGGCGGCGGGGCCGCTGATCGCGGCCACGTGGCCGATCTTGACGACCAGCTCCTGGGCCAGCGCGGACTGGGCAACACAGGCCAGCGCGGCCACGGCGGAAAGCTTCAATGCGTACTTCATGCGGAAATGGGATACGGGAATGGACAAGGCGCCTATCGGCGCCTCGAATGTGAATGACACCGGGAGCGGGAACCCGGGGGCGGAAGTGTAAGACGCCCCCGCCAAGACCCGCCCAGCCCCACTGGATAGCGAGCCGCGGGCGGCCGGGCCTCAGGCGCCCGCCGCGTCCCCGGCGGCACTGTGATGGAAGGTGTAGTGCCCGATCTCCCGCGCGTGCTCGCCCTGCACGGACAGCAGCCGCACGCGCATGCGGTGCGCCGGCAGGCTGCGCACGGCGGCCACCTGCGATAACCACACCACGGCGCCGCTGCCGGCGTCGAAAGGCACGTCGCGCAGCCAGACGGTGTCGCCGCCGAAACTGAAATCAGCCGCCAGGTCCAGCCGCCGCACGCCCGCCAGCGGCGCCTGCAGCAGGCTCACCAGCACCTCGTCCCCCGGCGCCACGCTGCACGCCACGCTGCCGTTGCACGGCACCTGGTAGCGGCGCACGCGCAGGCCTTTCTCGATGAGCCGGTCGACGAAGACGGCACTCACCACGGCGCCGACCTGCCCGCCGGCGAACAGCCCGCGCACGCCGCGCACCAGCGCCACGACGCCGTCGAGCGCCGCACCGCAGGCGTCGCAACGCAGCAGGTGCGCGTCGATGGCGTCCGTGGCCGCGTCGTCCGTGTCGCCGAACCAGTAGTCGAGCAGCCGCTCCAGGCCGGGGTGGCTGCCGGCCGGGTTCGAGGCCGTCATGCCGCGCTCCTTCGGGCCTCGACGCAGGCCCGCAGCCGGCCAATGCCGCGATGGCGGATCACGCGCACGTTGCCCGCGCTCAGCCCCAGTTGCGCCCCCACCTCCTCGGCGGGCCGCTCCTCGTAGAAGCTGAGCAGCAGCACGGCGCGCTCGCGCTCGGCCAGGCGCTGCAGGCAGTCGGCCAACCGCTCCTGGTCCAGGCGCGGAGCCTCGGCGAGGTCGGCGATCTCCAGCTCCGCGCCATGGCGCTGCAGCAACTGCTCGCGCCGGCGGGTGCCGCGGCGCAGGTCCAGCACCGTCATGCGGCAAGCGCCCAGCACGAAGGACACCACGCGCTCGGGCTCGCGCAACCCGCCGCCGCGCAGTTGCTCGATGGTCAGCGCCATCACGTGCTGCATCAGGTCCGCTGCGGCGTGGTCGTCGCGCAGGTGGCGCAGCCCGTAGCGGCGCACCCGCGGCGCCAGCCGGCGGTACAGCTCGCCTTCCGCCTGCACCGCCTCGCCCGGTGGCGACGCAGCGATCTGCCGCGCCAGCAGCGCCTCGACGCCATCGTCATGCTCCCGTGCGTCCATGAAGGCCAGCATAGCGAGCGCACGGCCCCCTCAAAAGAGGGTGTAACGTCCGCCCGCCTCGCGCCACTTCCTGCAGCCATCCACAGGAGGACCCATGGTCACCGATTCGCAGCAAGGCACCCGCATCGACGAGATCGCGCCGGACATCTACCGCATCCACACGCCGGTCCAGCTTCCCGGCGGGCAGGCGTTCAGCTTCAACCAGTACCTGCTGGTGGACGATGAGCCGCTGCTGTTCCACACGGGGCCGCGCAGGATGTTCGCCCTGGTCAGCGCAGCCATCGCCCGCGTGCTGCCGCTTCAGCGCCTGCGCTGGATCGGCCTGTCGCACGTCGAGGCCGACGAGTGCGGGGCCATGAACGAATTCCTCGCGGCATCACCCCAGGCCGCACCGCTGTGCGGCCAGGTGGCGGCCCTCGTGTCCATGAACGACCTGGCGGACCGGCCGGCGCGTGCGCTCGCCGACGGCGAAACGCTGCCGCTGGGCCGGCACGCCGTGCGCTGGTTCGACACGCCGCATACGCCGCATGGCTGGGAATGCGGCCTGATGCTGGACACCACCACCCGCACCTTCTTCTGCGGCGACCTCTTCACCCAGCCCGGCACGGGCGATCTGCCGCTGTGCGAGAGCGACATCCTGGGTCCCAGCGAAGCCTTCCGGCAGGCGATGGACTACTTCGCCCATGCTCCCCAGACCGCTGCGACGCTGCAGCGGCTGGCGGACCAGATGCCGCGGACGCTGGCCTGCATGCACGGCAGCGCGTGGCACGGCGACGCCGGCGCACTGTTGCGCGAGCTTGCAACCCGCGTGACCGCCCCGCAGAGCGGGGCCGCCGCCAAGGGCTGAACGCCGATCACGCCCTCCACCGCCCGTCCCCGGGAGCCATGGCCCCGCGGCACGGCACCCAGCCGCCGTGCCGCCGGGCGCCCCGCTGCGCCGAAGGTCCGGCGCCCCTTCAAATCGGGGTGCGCTGCCAGAAAATTTGCTTGCGGTAGATACATTCGAGAAGTTGCATCTACGAGAGCAAGCCTGTGAACCCTTTCGCGCAGCTCGTATCTCCCCAGTCCCAGGCGGAAGCCATCGCGGCATCCGCGCAGCTCAACCAACTGCCCACCCGCTTCTACCGGCCGCTGGATGCCGATCACGCCCGAGGGAAGAGAGAGCCGGAGGCGGCGCTCCCTGCCCGCCCGCCCATGCAACCCGCATCCTGGCCGGGCGCGGTAGCACGCGCCGTGCCGGAGCACCGACGCGACTGGAGCGCACCGTACATGCCCGGCGCCGGCCTGCGCCGATAAGCCGGCCCGGGGGGGGGGGGGGGGGCGGGCCGCGGGGGCGGGGGGGGGG
>JAEYPG010000198.1 GCA_023410975.1 Pseudomonadota bacterium | reverse complement strand
AGGCCATGACGGCGCCGGACGGCAAGATCCGCATCCCGCTCAACGAGGAGTCCAAGCAGGGCTCGGGGCAGATCGAGGAGTTCCTGATGGCCTTCAACGGCGAGGGCATCCAGCACGTGGCGCTGCTCACCGACGACATCTTCCAGAGCGTGGACGCGCTGCAGATGGCCGGCATCCCGGTGATGACCGCGCCCAACGAGGTGTACTACGAGATGCTGCAGGAGCGCCTGCCGGGCCACGGCGAGCCGGTGGAGGAGCTGCAGGCGCGCGGCATCCTCCTTGACGGCAGCACGCAGGGCGGCCACAAGCGGCTGCTGCTGCAGATCTTCTCGCAGACGCTGCTGGGCCCCGTCTTCTTCGAGTTCATCCAGCGCAAGGGCGACGACGGCTTCGGCGAGGGCAACTTCAAGGCGCTGTTCGAGTCGATGGAGCGCGACCAGATCCGCCGCGGGGTGCTGGCGGCCGAGCCGGCCTGACGCTCCTGACCGTTCGCCCTGAGCCCGTCGAAGGGCCTGCAGCCCGGCCGCGCGGTTGGGCTTCGACAAGCTCAGCCCGGACGGTGGCTACTGCCGCGTCTGCACCCCCGGCAGGAAATCGATGCCCGTGCGCTGCACCAGCTCGCGGTAGCTGATCGGCGCTCCGGCCCGCGCGTCGTCGGTGTTCTCGACCCAGTGCGCCCAGGTACGCCGGGTGGAGGCGTCGAACACCAGCTTGTACAGGTGCGTGGGCACCCACACCTTGTTGGGGCCGACGGTGCGCGGGCTGGGCGTGGCGTAGAAGGGGCCGGTGAACACGTACACCGGTCCTTGCGCGCGCATCACGTAGCTGCGCGTGGACTTCTCGATTTCGGCCCAGGTACGCTGGTTGTTCACCGGCGACTGGGGCACCACGTTGGCCAGCGAGAAGGACTGCGCCATGGCGGTGGGGTTGGGCATGTCGGCCGCGGGCGCCATGTGGCCGCGATCGAAGCCCGAGTTGCGGTAGTCGTCCAGCGTGGCGCGCTCGGCGCTGGGCAGGCGCGCATCGGTGAAGAAGCGCTGCGCGCGCTGCTCGTCCTGCGCGTCGATCAACTGCTCGCGCGTGAGCTTTTCCACCACGTACACCGGCGTGCGGCTGCGTCCCGAATGCAGCACGGCGAACGACTCATAGCAGAGCTCGCGCGGCAGCTGCGCCACCGTCGCGGGGACGCGCGGCAACTGCTGCGTGGGAAAGAAGCCCTTGCACTGCGCAAAGCCCGTGGGCAGCCGCTGCGTTTGCGCCTGGGACAGCGTGCACAGCAGCGCCAGGCCCAGGGCCTGGACCAGTCGCTTGGCGGTGGAGGACGGGAAAGAGGGGACGGAGCGGGGTACTGCGGAGGACAACGACATCGGAAGGCGGCCGGTACGGCACCGCAGGCGCCTTGCGGCGCCGGGACTGCGCGGGAAAGTTGCAAACCCACACAGCTTAAGGTGCTGCTCGTCGTCTCCGGAGCTGCGGGGATTTGCCGCGCCGCCGCGCGGCGTGCAGCAGTGCCGGAATCAGGCCGTTGCGCGCGTGACCTGGGCCGTCGCCACGCTCAACCTTTCTCGCAAGCCGTGCTCAGGGCAGCACGCGGCGTGGGCGCATCGGTGCCGCGTCGCCCGGCAGCGGCTGCGCCGCCAGCTGGGCCTCCAGCCCCGGCATCTGCAGCGTGCGGGCGGGGAGGCCGAAGTCCACGCCGAGCTGGCGCAGCTCGCGCAGCAGCGTGAGGTTGATGCGCTGCTGGATGTCCATGTAGATGTTGTAGTCGGCCGAGAGCACGAAGTACACGACCTCGAACTCCAGCGCACTGTCGCCGAAGCCCTGGAAGTGCGCCCGGTCGAAGCGGGTCTTGTCCTGCGACTCGATGGCGCGGCGCACGATGCCCGGCACGGCCTCGGCCTGCTCCGGCGTGGTGCCGTAGGTCAGGCGGAACTTGAACACCACGCGGCGCTGCTCCATGCGCTTGTAGTTGTTGATGGTCTGCTTGAGCAGCTCGGTGTTGGAGATGACGACCTGCTCGCCGCTCAGGGCACGGATGCGCGTGGTCTTGAGCCCCACCTGCTCCACGCTGCCGGCCACGCCGGCCAGGGTGATGAAGTCGCCCACCTCGAAGGGCTTGTCCACCGCGATGGACAGCGAGGCGAACAGGTCGCCCAGGATGTTCTGCACCGCCAGCGCCACCGCCACGCCGCCCACGCCCAGGCTGGCCACCAGCGCCGTGATGTTCACGCCCAGGTTGGCCAGCATCGCCAGCAGCAGCACCGCCCACAGCACCGTGCGCAGCGTCCATGACAGCAGCGTGGCCGAGGTGCCGACCTGCCGCGCCATGCCGCCCTGGCTGTGGCGATCCACGTAGCGGCGCAGCCCGATGACGATGGCGCGGTTGCCCCACAGCCCGAACTGCAGCGCCAGCGTCAGGAACCACAGCTGGCTCACGCGCGTGCTCCAGCGCGCGGGCAGGTCCACCATGGACAGGCCGATCAGCAGCGCCGTTACCAGCAGCAGCGTGCGGCTGGTGCCCCGCAGCAGGTCCACCAGCAGGTCGTCCACGCGGTTGGTAGTGCGCTCGGCCACCACGCTGGCGCGGCTCAGCAGCAGCCGAAGCGCCAGCCGCATCGCGATCCAACTCGCCAGCGCTGCGGCCAGTGCCGTGGCCCAGCTCAGCGCCGAGGCGCCCAGGAAGGTGGTGGAGGTGAATCCGTCAACGGTGGCCCAGTCCGGCATGCGTCCCTGTCCTTGGTCTCGCAGAGCACCCGCGCCGGCGGCGCTTCCCCAGCGTCTGCGTTTGCGGCGTTGCAGCAAACCGCTCTCCCGCGCTTGAGGGGCGCCCAGGGCAAATCCTCTGGCGTTCGGCGCCGGAGACAGGGCGCCGTGGCGCCGACCCGGTGCGCGCCGAATGGGGCTGTCCCTGACGCGCCGCAAAACCTTGTGGCGCGCAAACCGTCAGCCTTGCGCGCCATGCGTTCCGCCTCTCCTCTTGCAGCGCCGGCTGCTGCCCGCTGGCACCCGCGCGAGCTGCTGGCCTCGCCACACCGCCTGGGCTTCAGCGCCGGCGCGCTGATGCTGGCCGCCAGCGCGATGTGGTGGCTGCGGGTGCTGCCGCAGCCCGGAGCGGCGGAGGCCGTGCCGCGCGCGGTGGCGCACGCGCTGTGGATGAGCTGGGGCTTCATGCCCCTGTTCATCGCCGGCTTCCTCTTCACCGCGGGTCCGCGCTGGCTGGAGGCGCCGGCGGTGCCGGCGCGAGCGCTCCTGCCCGCGATCGGCGCGCAGGTGGCCGGCTGGCTGGTGTTCGGCCTGGCACTGGCCGACGGCGGTCCGCAGGCCCCGTTGATGGCCGGCATGGGGCTGGCCGCCGTGGCGGCGGGCTGGAGCCATCTGGTGCTGCGCCTGTGGCGGCTGCTGCGCGCCGGGACCGCGCCGGAGCGCCTGCACGTGCACGTCGTGCTGGCGGCTTGCGCGCTGGGCGCGCTGCTGCTCGACGCCACCGTGGGCGCCGTGGTGGCGCAGGCCTGGACGCTGGCGCTGGCGCTCACGCGCGCAGCGCTGTGGGGCTGCCTGGGTGTGGTCTATGCCGCGGCGCTGCACCGGATGGTCCCGTTCCTCGGTTCCGCGATGCCGCGGCTGGACGCGCGCTGGCCGGCCTGGCTGCTGTGGACGCTGGTGGCGGCACTGGGCCTGCAGGCGCTCGAGCAGCTTGCCGAGTGGTTGACCGGGCCGCTGCCGCGCCCTGTGCGCGGCGTGCAGGCCCTGGGGCAGGGCGTGGCCGCCGTGCTGCTGCTGGGGCTGGCGTGGCGCTGGAGGCGGCTGCCGAGCCTGCGCCAGCGGCTGCCGGCAATGCTGCTGCGGGGCTTCATCTGGCTGGGCGTGGCGCTGCTGCTGTCGGCGCTGGCGCAGCCGGCCGCAGCGCTGCATGCCTACGTGCTGGGCTTCCTGGGCACGCTGCTGCTGGCCATGGCCTCGCGCCTGACCTGCGGGCAGGCCGGCCGCGCCGTGGTGGTGGACGACCTGCTGTGGCTGCTGTTCCGGCTGCAGCAGTTCGCGGTGCTGGCGCGCGTGGCCGCGGCGCTGTGGCCGCGGAGCGCGCCCTGGCTGCTGCCGCTGGCCGCCGTGGCCTGGGCCGGCGTGGCGCTGGGGTGGCTGCTGCGCTACGGGCGCTGGCTGGGCCGGCCCAGGGCCGTGCCCCGGAGGGGCTGATTCCAACTTCATATGGCCGAAGCGCTCGGCGGCGGCCTCGGCGTTGGCGCAGAGGTGCGTGGCCGGCGGCGCGACGCACTCGGGCACACCCGGGGCCAATGTGCGGGCCTTGGCATCCCGGTCGGATTCATGACGGTACGGAACTACATGTGCTTGTCGTGCGCCGATCCGCCCCCCAGGTCGGCCATCTCCGGCTTGACCTCCGCGAAGCGCAGCACCTTGCCGCCGTACTCGCCGGCGAACTTGTGGGCGTCGTGCTCGCCGGCGAAGCTCGCGATCGTCGGCCCCATCGAGCCGTGGCGCTTGCTGCCCACCACGTAGAAGCCGCTGCGCGCATCGAACCAGTGGCCGCGCGGCTGGTCCCAGTCCGCGCGCGCCATGTCCTGCGTGTACACCGCGCGCACGGCACGCACCTGCTCGGGCTTGAGCAGCGCCGAGAACATCTCCACCGTGTCGCAGAAGAAGACTGGCGCGGCGGCGCCGGCATAGTGGATCTGCGCCTTGGGGCCGGGGTAGTCGGCCAGCAGCATGCCGTCCAGGTCGCAGGTGGTGGCGGGCTCGATCTCCACCGCGGCGACGGCGGCGGCTTCCTTGCGGCCGCAACCGTAAAGGACGAGCGGCGCGGCACAGGCGGCGAGCAGCA
>JAEYPG010000159.1 GCA_023410975.1 Pseudomonadota bacterium | reverse complement strand
GTGCGGGAAGGCAGCTTGGTTGACATCACACCGATGATACCGGGGGCGGCAACGGATGGCTGGTGCCCGCCGGGGCTGCACCGCCGTGTCGGTAGCACTTGGCCTGGCGGCGGGGCTCGATGCCTTCGAGCATGAGCTTCAAGGCCGTCCAGTCCATCTCACGGTGCGACACCTGCGCCCAGTCGCTGATGAAACACCCCCCCTCGAGGCGCTTGGCCCAAATGCACCAGCCGCTGCGGTCGAAATACAAAATTCTTACCTGCGTGCCACGGCGGTTGACGAACACGAAGAGGTGTCCACTCAACGGGTCCTGCTGCAGACCGTGGCGCGCCAGGGCATAAAGCCCCGTGAAGGAATTGCGCATGTCCACAGGCTTGCCGTAGAGGAACACGCGGATGCGGCCTTCGGGGAAGAACATCAGCGCCGCACCAGGTGCAGCACCACGCCGGCGCCGAGCTCGATACGCAAGTCCAGCGCGGGCAGCGGCGCAGCGCCGGCACCACCGAGCAGCCCCAGGTCCACAAACGCCGCCGGCGCCTCCTGCTTGGATGCCTTCGCCACCACCGCCACAGCAGCCTCAGCCGGCGTACGCAGCCGCCGGCGCCAGCGGGTGAAACTGCTGCGGCACAGTCCCTCGGCGCGGCAGAAGTCCTCCACCGTCATCCTTGCGCCGTCGAAGCGCTGCAGCACCTCACGCCATGCCGGCTCGTCCAGCCGCCTTCTCCTGACGACTTGCCTGCCTGCTTCCATCCTCGTCGCTCCTCATGCGTTACCGATGAGGGCATTGTTCGGATAGCAAGGCCGCGGTGAAGGACGCCGCAGGGCGACCGCTTACTCTCGCGCAGCACCAGCAAGTGCTTCTCGGTGAGCGAACGAGGACGGCCGCCGTGGTCAACCCCGTCCGTACCCCGGTCCTTTGCTGAGCCCATGACCGTCTCCGGATGCGAAGAGCCCTTGACGCATCAATTGGCGCGCCGGTCTAATCTGTCTACAACCTCGAAGTTGCGCGTGAATCCATCAACTCCACGGACTGGTGCAGCAGGCCACGAAGCCAAACCAGGGCAGGGTCCTGCGTGCGGTACTTGTGCCACTGCACCGCCTGCTGCATTTTGGGCATGGGCACAGGCACGGGGAACAGTTTCAGGGGCAATGACCGTTGCGCATCGCGCGCGAGCCGGGCGTGCACGGTCGCGACGCGGTCCGTGCCGACCACCAGATGGGGCACGGCAGCAAAGCTGAACACCGTGACCTCGATGCGCCGCGACAGCCCGTAGCGCTGCATGAACCAGTCCTCGAACGAGGGCTGGCCGCCGCTGGGCAACATCACCACGTGACCCGCGGCGGCGTAGTCGTCAAAGCTCAGCGGCTTGTTTGCCAGCCGGCTGCCGCTCCACACCACGCAGTTGAAGTCTTCCTCGAACAGGATGTCCGTCGGGTGCTCCGTTGAGCAGTAGCTCTGCGGAATCACCAGCAGGTCCACTTCGCCGCGCTCCATGGCGCGCTGCGGCTGGTCGACTTGCGCCAGCAAGTGAAAGCGCACCCCGGCCGACTGCGCGCGCGCCAGCGCCAGCACATGCGGCATCAGTGTCTGCAGCGTGTAGTCCGAAACGAATAGCTTGAACTCCCGCTCCGACTGCGCCGGATCGAAAGCTGGCTGCGCTGCGATCGTGGTGTCCACGCGCACGAGCACGTCCCGCACGGCATCCTGCAGCAGTTCCGCACGCGGCGTCAGCTCCAGCTTGCGTCCCACCTGGACCAGCAACTCGTCGCTGAAATAGTCGCGCAAGCGCCCTAGCGCGTTGCTCATCGCCGACTGGCTCATGTGCATGCGCTCGGCTGCGCGGCTGATGCTGCGCTCCGTGAGCATGGCGTCCAGCGCCACCAGCAGGTTGAGGTCGAGTTTGTTGAAGCGCATCGCTTGTTGTCTCCTAAGGGTTAACCCCTTATGTATTTCGCCGATCGATGCAGGGCATGGATGCATTCAATTTTACGAATGCAGCAGGCACTTCTAAGCTTCAGCCCACATTCCAACGATGGATACGGAGACAACGAATGGCCCTGCGCCAGGCGACGGCGGAGCTCATGCCTTCAATCCCTGACAGGCCCGCAAAGCGGGATGCTCAGGGGCTGGAGATCCGGCCCGTGCACCGGGTGCATGTGGTCGGCGCGGGGCTGTCCGGACTGGCTTGTGCCCTGGCCGCGGCACGCGCCGGTGCCCTGGTTGAAGTCTTTGAAGCTCATGCCGGGGCCCCTGTCATGCCGATGCATGTCAACGTGGTTCCGGGCATGTTGCGCGGCTTGGCGGCCCTGGGCGTGGCTGAGGCCGTCGTGCGCCGCGGTTTTCCCTACCGCTGCACCCAGGTCGTGGGCGCCGACGGCCGCGTCAGCTTCGAGCTTGCGGGCTCCAGGCTGGCGGGTGAACGACTTCCCGCGATGTTGGGAATCGGATACGACCAGCTCATGGCGGTGCTGCTGGACGCAGCCCGGGACGCTGGCGTGGCGCTGCATTTCAATTGCCCGTGGGAGGGTATCGCTGGCGTCGGATCCCAGGCCGATGGCGGTTCGGACTTGGTTGTGCTGGCAACGGGTGGCGGACAGACGGTGACGCGCCGGCTGTTCCCACATGCGCCCGAGCGGGCCGGCATCGGCCAGCGCTGGTGGCGGGCCGTCGTGCCACGCCCGGCCACGCTGCTCGATGCACTGCTGGTGTTCGGCCATGACGGCGACAAGGCCGGCGCCATTCCCATGCACATGACCCGTGCCGGCGTCTTCCTGCTGCAGCGGGACGATGGCTCGGCCCTGCCGCCGCCGCAGGAGCGTGCGGCGTGCCTGCGCGCCGCACTGTCGCGCTGCCGCGGCTTGCTGCGCGAGATGGCCAGCCTGCTGGACGATGCCTGCCCCGTGACAGTAGAGCCGGTGCGGCATGCGTGCATGGACGCCCCTTGGCACGACGGCCGCCTCGTGGCCGTGGGCGACGCGGCGCACCTGCTGACGCCGCAGTTCGGCCAGAACGGCACCCAGGCCGTCGAAGACGCCGTGGTGCTGAAAGACCTGCTGGAGCAGGGCCTGCCGCGCGACGAGCTGCCCGCCGCCTTCACCCAACGGCGCGCCGCCCGGGTTCGGGAAGCCCACGACATCTGCCTCCAGGCGGCGCGCTGGGACCTCCACCCCAGCGCCGCCACCGATCTGCAGGCGCTGTGGACGCGCCTGGGACAGCTCTCGGCTTGCGAGCCCTGAGACACCACAACCACACCGAAGGAGACAACGATGAAGATCCCCGGCGCCCTGCGCGCAACGCCACCGGCACGCCCGGCCTGGAGCCTGGCCCTGCTGGCCCAGGCCGCGCTGCTGGCCACCAACGCCTCGGCCTTCGAGATCGACACCGGCAACCCGGACCTCAAGCTGCGCTGGGACAACACGGTGAAGTACAGCACCGCCGCCCGGCTCAAGGACCGCTCGCCCGGCCTGGCCAGTACGGCCTTCGGCCCCGGCGGCGTGGTCGGGCCCAACAACCTCAACCAGGACGATGGCGACAACAACTTCGGCAAGGGCCTGGTCTCCAACCGGCTGGACCTGCTCAGCGAACTGGACTTCACCGCCACCAACTACGGCGCGCGGCTGAGCGCGGCGGCCTGGTACGACCACGCCTACAACCGCGACACCGACAACGCCACCGGCACGTCCAACCACATCCCGGCTTCTGAGTTCCCCTCCGACACGCGCAGGATCATGGGCCGCAAGGCCGAGGTGCTGGATGCCTTCGTGTTCGGCAAGTTCGACCTGGGCGACATGCCCGCCACGGTGCGCCTGGGCCGCCACACGCTGCTGTGGGGCGAGAGCCTGTTTTTCGGCAGCAACGGCATCGCCGGCGGCCAGGCCCCGGTGGACTTGGTGAAGCTGCTGTCGGTGCCCAACTCCCAATTCAAGGAGACGGTGCGTCCCACCGGCAAGCTCTCCGGCCAGGTGCAGCTCTCGCGCGACGTGGCACTGGGCGCCTACATCGGCTACGAATGGGAGAAGACGCGGCTGATGCCTGTCGGCGCCTACCTCTCCGGCAGCGACACCATGGGCCCGGGCGCCGAGCGGCTGCTGGCCGGGCCGCTGGGCGCGTTCCAGCGCCAGGCCGACGTGGAGGCCCGCAACGGCGGCCAGGGCGGCGTGCAGCTGCGCTGGCGCGTGCCCGGCATCGACACCGACTTTGGCTTCTACGCCATCCGCTACCACGCCAACACGCCGAGCAACATCGTCACCACGCTCAGCGCGCTGCCGGGCGCGGGCGGCATGGCCAGCAGCTACCGCTGGTACTACCACGAGGGCGTGCGCGCCTACGGCGTGAGCTTCGCCAAGGCCATCGGCGAGTGGAGCCTGGCCGGCGAGGCCTCCTACCGCCAGAACACGCCGCTGGCCAGCTCGGGCCAGACGGCCATCACCAGCGTTGGCGTTGGCGCCAACTACGACAACAAGGACAACCCGCCTTACGCGGTAGGCGAGACGGCACACCTGCAGTTCTCGTGGCTGGCCTCGCTGGGGCCCAGCTTCATCGCCAACGAAGCCAGCTTCCTGGGCGAGGTGGCGTGGAACCGGCGCGTGTCGGTGACCAAGAACGCGCAGATGCTCAACCCCAACGCCGACCGCGACGCCACGGCGCTGCGCATGGTCTATTCGCCCAGCTACCGCCAGGTGGCGCCGGGGCTGGACCTCACGCCCAGCGTGGGCCTGGGCTACACCTGGGGCCGCTCCTCGGCCGTGGGCCCGGGCTTCGGCCCGCACAAGGGTGGGGACTTCAACGTCGGCCTGGGCGCCGTGTACCTCGGCACCTGGTACGCCAACCTGAGCTATGTCCACTACCTCGGCACCGAGGGTCCGACGCTGGACAACGCCAACAACGCCCAGTTCACGCAGGCGCTCAAGGACCGCAACTTCGTGTCGCTGTCGCTGCGCACCACCTTCTGACCCCCGGAAGTTACGGAGACAACCCATGAACCAACGACCCAGCCTCGGCAAACGGCACCTCGCCGCCTTCAGCCTGGCCCTGGTGGCAGCCGCCGCGCAAGCCGCCGTCACGCCCGAGGAAGCGGCCAGGCTCAAGTCCGAGCTCACGCCCTTTGGGGCGGAGAAGGCCGGCAACAAGGACGGCAGCATCCCGGCCTGGAGCGGCGGCTACACCACGCCGCTGCCGGGTTTCAAGAACGGCGGCCGCCGCGGCGACCCCTTTGCCAACGAGAAGCCTGTGCTCTCCATCACCGCGGAGAACATGGCGCAGCACGCCTCCAAGCTCAGCGAGGGCACGCAGGCGCTGCTCAGGAAGCACCCCAAGACCTTCCGCGTGGACGTCTACAAGACCCACCGCACGGCCGCCGCGCCGCAGTGGGTCTATGACAACACGCTCAAGAACGCCACCAGCGCCAAGCTCGACGGCGACCTCGTCAAGGATGCCTTCGGCGGCATCCCGTTCCCGATCCCGAAGTCCGGCAAGGAGGTGATGGCGAACAACGAGCTGCACTGGCGCGGCGAGGCCTGGCGCAACGACTTCCGCGGCTACCTGGGCACGGCCAGCGGCCAGCGCGTGCTGTCGGTGGAGGCGGTGGGCGAGTGGCAGATGCCCTACTACGCCAACGGCCAGGCCGACAAGTTCGGCGGAGACTACTGGCTCATCCGCATGGTGAACTCCGGGCCGCCGGTGCGCGCGGGCGAGGCCATCGTCGGCCGCCAGAACCTGGACCAGGACAAGACCGGCGTGTGGGTCTACCTCACCGGCCAGCGCCGCGTGCGCAAGCTGCCCAACGCCTGCTGCGACACGCCCACGCCCGCGACCGGTGGCGTGGCGAGCTTCGACGAGGTGGACGTCTTCTCCGGCCGCATGGACCGCTTCGACTGGAAGATCGTAGGCAAGCAGGAGCTGTACATCCCCTACAACTCCAACCGCATGCACGTGCCGGCCAAGGATGGCGACCTGCTGCTGGCCAACCACCTCAACCCGGATCACGTGCGCTGGGAGCTGCACCGGGTGTGGGTGGTGGAAGCCACGCTCAAGGCCGGCCAGCGCCACCAGGCCGTCAAGAGCCGCTACTACGTGGACGAGGATACCTGGGTGGCCGTGCTGGGCGACCGCTGGGACGCCAACGGGCAGCTGTGGAAGACCAACTGGGCGCACCCGGTGGTGATGCCCGACCTGCCGGCCACCACGCCGATGCAGCAGTGGGGCTTCAACGACCTGATCTCCGGCGCCTGGTACGCCTCGGGCGTGGTCAATGAGCGCAACAGGCACTACGAGATCGTGCAGCGCCGCCCCGACTCCTTCTTCACCCCCGAGGCCATGGCCGGCGACGGCGTGCGCTGAACCGCTGCCTGTTTGGCGCAGATGCGCCGGTCCGCCCCTCGCGTGGCGGACCGGTCGAGGCGACGACTCCATGAAACTCCTGTTCCTTCCCGGCAGCGTGCGGACGCTGTCCGCGTCCGTGCTGTTCACGCTGGCCGCTGTCGCGATCGGCAGTACCGCCGCCGATGCCTTTGCGTCCTCCGCCGCGCCCGTGGCGGATGCGCTGCAGCGGCCGGCGCTGATGGTGCGCCAGCCGGCCAGGGTGGTGCTGCAGGCCGCGGCCCAGGCCGGCCAGCGCACGGTGGCGGTCGGTGAGCGCGGCGTGGTGGCCGTCTCGGACGACGGCGGCGCGACGTGGCGGCAGGTGCCCATGCCCGTCAGCGTCACGCTGACCATGGTGCGCTTCGCCGACGAGCGCCATGGCGTGATCGTGGGCCACGGTGGCACCGTGCTGACCACCGACGACGCCGGCGAGCACTGGACGCTGCGCCTGGACGGCCATCGGCTGGCCCGGTTGGCGCAGGACGCGGCCAAGGCTTCGGGCGACGGACGGCGCATGCGCGACGCCGAGCAGCTCGTGGCTGACGGCGCGGACAAACCCTTCCTCGACGTGCTGATGTTCGATGCGCGCCGCCTGCTGGCCGTCGGCGCCTACGGCATCGCCTTCCACAGCGATGACGGCGGCGCCACCTGGCAGCCCTGGATGGAACGCCTGGACAACCCCCGCGGCCTGCACCTGTACGCGCTGCGCCGCGCCGGGGAGGCTTTGCTCATCGCCGGCGAGCAAGGGCTGCTGCTGCGCTCGGACGACGGCGGGCGCAGCTTCCGGCGCCTGGCGAGCCCCTACAAGGGCAGCTTCTTCACCGCGGAGATGCCCTCGCCGCAGGAGATGGTCGTGGCCGGCCTGCGCGGCAACGTCTGGCGCTCCACCGACGCCGGCGCAAATTGGTCGCAGGTCGCCACGCCGGCGCCCGTGTCCGTCACCGCCTCGGCACTGCGGCCCGACGGCTCGCTGCTGCTGGCCACGCAGGCCGGCATGGTGCTCGCCGGCCGCGACACGCTGGCACCGCTGCCCCTGGGCAAGCCGCTGCCCCCGCTCAACGCCGTGCTGGCGCGCGCCAACGGCAGCCTGCTCGCGCTGGGCCTGCAGGGCGCCGTCGCGCTGCCCGCCGCCGCACCGACCCAAGGAACTCCCAAGTGAATCCCGTTGACCATCCGCCGGCCGCGCCGGTGCGCCTGTCGGACTTCGACCCACGCTCGGGCTCCCTCATCGAGCGGCTGTTGTTCAACCACCGCCTGGCCGTGGTGCTGCTGTGCCTGCTGACCACGCTGCTGCTGGGCTGGCAGGCTTCGAAGCTCGAGCTCAACGCCAGCTTCGAGAAGTCCATCCCGGCGGGCCACCCGTACATCGCCAACTACCTGACGCACCAGAAGGATCTTTCCGGCCTGGGCAATGCGGTGCGCATCGCCGTGGCCAACCCCAAGGGCACCATCTACGAAGCCTCCTATCTGGACACGCTCAGGCAGCTCAGCGACGAGGTGTTCCTGCTGCCCGGCGTGGCGCGCAACCAGATGAAGTCGCTGTGGACGCCGACCACGCGCTGGGTCGGCGTCACCGAGGACGGGCTCGAAGGCGGCCCGGTGATCCCCGACGGCTATGACGGCTCGGCGGCAAGCCTGCAAAAGCTCCAGGCCAACATCGCGCGCTCGGGCGAGATCGGGCAACTGGTGGCGCTGGATGCCAGGTCGTCGGTGATCTACGTGCCGCTGCTGGCCAAGGATGCCGAGGGCAGGGTGCTGGACTATGCGCAGTTCGCGCAGCGGCTCGAAGCCTTGCGCACCAGGTACGAGGCGCAGGGGGTGACCGTCCACGTCACGGGCTTTGCGAAGATCGTGGGCGAGCTCATCGACGGCGTGCGCGCGGTGCTGGCCTTCTTTGCGCTGGCGGTGCTCATCGCGACGGCCATGGTGTTCTGGTACACGCGCTGCGTGCGCTCCACGGCGCTGGTGGTGGCGGCCTCGCTGGTGGCCGTGGTCTGGCAGCTCGGCCTGCTGCCGCTGCTGGGCTACACGCTGGACCCGTACTCCATCCTGGTGCCGTTCCTGGTGTTCGCCATCGGCATGAGCCACGGCGCCCAGAAGATGAACGGGATCATGCAGGACATGGGCCGGGGCATGCACAAGCTCGTGGCCGCGCGCTTCACCTTCCGCCGCCTCTTCCTCGCGGGCCTGACCGCCCTGGTGGCCGACGCGGTGGGCTTCGCGGTGCTGCTGGTCATCGACATCCAGTCGATCCGCGAGCTGGCGATCGCCGCCTCCATCGGCGTGGGCGTGCTGATCTTCACCAACCTGATCCTGCTGCCCATCCTGCTGAGCTACACCGGCGTGGCGCCGAAGGCGGCCGAGCGCAGCCTGCGCGCCGAGGCCGCCGCGGCCTCGGGCGGGCAGGGGCCGCGCCTGTGGGCGTTGCTCGACCGCTTCACGCAGCGGGGCTGGGCCACGCTCGCCGTCATCGCGGCGGCCGTGCTCGGCGTGGCGGGCTTCGCGATGAGCACGCAGCTCAAGATCGGCGACCTGGACCCCGGTGCGCCCGAGCTGCGTGCGGACAGCCGCTACAACCGCGACGTGGCTTTCCTCAACGCGGCCTATGGCGCCTCCAGTGACGTGCTGGCCGTGATGGTGCAGACGCCGCCGGGCCAGTGTTCGCAGTACGCCACCCTCAACAAGGTCGATGCGCTGGAGTGGCAGCTGCGCCAGCTCGACGGCGTGGAAAGCACCAGCACGCTGGCGCTGCTCAACCGCCGCGTGCTGGCGGGCTTGAACGAGGGCAACCCCAAGTGGGGCGAGTTCCTGCCCAACCAGGACATGCTCAACACCGTCACGGCCGGCGCGCCGCGCGGTCTCTACAACGACGCCTGCAGCCTGCTCACGCTCTACGTCTACCTGCGCGACCACAAGGCCGAAACGCTCTCGCGCGTGGTGGACCACGTCGAAGCCTTCGCCCAGGTCAACGACACGCAGGAGGTGAAATTCCAACTCGCCGCGGGATCGGCCGGCATCGAGGCCGCTACCAACATCGTGGTCAAGAAGGCCTGGGTGCAGATGCTGCTGCTGGTCTACGGCGCGGTGTTGCTGCTGTGCCTGGTGACCTTCCGCTCCTGGCGTGCGGTGGTGGTGGCGGTGTTGCCGCTGGTGCTGACCTCCTTCCTGGCCGAGGCGCTGATGGTGGCGCTGGGCATGGGGGTGAAGGTGGCAACGCTGCCGGTGATCGCGCTGGGCGTGGGCATCGGCGTGGACTATGCGCTCTACATCCTGTCGGTGACGCTGGCACAGCTGCGCGAGGGCCGCAGCCTCTCCCAGGCCTACCACCGCTCGCTGCTGTTCACCGGCAAGGTGGTGATGCTCACCGGCGTGACGCTGGCCATCGGCGTGATCACCTGGGTGGCGAGCCCCATCAAGTTCCAGGCCGACATGGGCGTGCTGCTGGCCTTCATGTTCCTGTGGAACATGCTCGGCGCCCTGGTGCTGTTGCCCGCGCTGGCGCATTTCCTTCTGCAGCCCATGCACAAGCCCGCGGCCCTGGCGGCCGAAGCCGGTCTGCCGTCCGGGGAGAAGGACAGCCACGACGTCCCCTTTGGCAAGGCCACGCCCCGCGTGGCGGCCCACTGAGCGCCCGGAGTACCTGCCATGTACAAGCACTTGCTCGTCCCCATCGATGGTTCTCCGCTGTCCAGCGCGACCGTGGACCAAGCCATGGTCTTCGCCCACTGGCCGTAGGTTTTCACACCGCGGCTTGCGGCGCTGGCGCTGGCCGCCTTCACGCTGATAGCCGCCATCGTGTTCCACGACGCCGGCGGACTCTTGATCCTGGCCTCGCTGGGTCCCGGACCTCTCAGCCTAAATCCGGCAGTTACCCCGTCGCAGGAAGGCCGACAGGCACGGGAGAGGCGCGCAAGGACGGCGCGATGCGCTCGCTGATGTAGCGCAGCATCGCGCCCCAGCGGTCTATGTCGCCGAAC
>JAEYPG010000114.1 GCA_023410975.1 Pseudomonadota bacterium | reverse complement strand
GGGGCGGGGGCGCGCAGGGGCGACGGCGTGTGGCACGTGGGCGGCACCTGGGTGGAATCCACCGGCGGCGGCTGCACCGTGCCAGGGGCCACGCGCTCGGATGGCAGCTGGGCCAGCACGCTGGGCCAGGTCAGCGGCGCGCTGTTCGAGAGCCCGCTGGACGCGCAGGCCACGCGGCTGCGGCTGCGCGTGATGCACCCGATGGACACCGGCCTGGTTGCCGGCGTGCCGGCCTTCTACATCAACCGCCTGGCGGTGCTGGACGAGGCCGGACGCGAGCTGCTGCTGTTCAACGGCCACGAGCCGCTGAGCGAGAACCCGGTGCTGAGCTTCGAGCTGCCCGGCCGGGTACAGGAGTCGCTGCGCGTGCGCGGCAGCGACAACAACGGCAACCGTTTCGACGCGGCCATCGGCCGCCGCCTGCTGCCATGAAGCGCCTTCGTCTACTGTGCGCTGCCGCCGCGCTGGCGCTGGCGGGCGCCGCGTCCCCCGGTGTGGCCGGCCAGGCCGATGCGGCCCGCCTCGACTACAACCTGCAGGCCCGCGCGCTGGCGCCGGGGGTGTGGGTGGTGGAGGGCGCCAACGCCGACTTCGAGCCGGCCAACGGTTGCAACATCATCAACACCGGCTTCATCGCCACGGGCGCGGGCGTGCTGGTGGTCAACACCGGGCCCTCGCTGAAGTACGGGCAGCAGCTGCGCGCGCTCATCGAGCGCACCGCCGGCGAGCCGGTGAAGCAGGTGATCCACCTGAACCTGCATCCCGATTACTTCCTGGGCAACCAAGCCTTCGCCGACGTGCCGCGCCTGGCCACCCCGGCCACGCGTGCGGGCATGGCGCGCGAGGCCCAGGCCTACGAGGACAACCTCTACCGCCTCTGCGGCGACTGGATGAAGGGCACGCAGGCGCTGCTGCCCGATGGCGACTTGGCGCCGGGCGTGCTGCGCATGGGCGGGCGCGAGTTCGAGCTGCGCGAGTACCAGGGCCACACCGACAGCGACCTGGTGCTGGTGGACCGCCGCAGCGGCGTGGTCTTCGCCGGCGGGCTGGTGTTCGTGCAGCGCATTCCCACCACGCCGCACGCGCGGCTGCCGCAGTGGCAGCAGAGCCTGCAGGCGCTGCAGGCTGCGTTGCCGGCGCAACCGGCTGCCCAGGCGCCGTCGCGCGAGCGCGCGGACGCCACCGTGCCAGGCCTGAAGGCACTGGTACCCAGCCACGGCCCGGTGCGCGCCGACGCGCAGGGCCTGGCCATGACGCAGCGCTACCTGGGCTGGCTCGAAGGCACGCTGCAGCGCGCCGCGGCGCAGGGCCTGGAGATGACGGAGCTGCTGCGCAGCCCGCTGCCCGAGGAGTTCCAGGGCTGGGCCGCGCGCGCCACCGAGTACACCCGCAACGTCGTGCACCTGTACCCGCGCTACGAGCAGGAGGCGTTGCGGCCAGCCTGTGACACCAAGGCGCGCGCCGCGTGTGAAAAGCTGGGACAAATTGCGGAGAAACCCTGACTACAAGGACGCTTTACGGAGGCCGAAACGGCTTCTGGAGCGGCTCGAAAGCGGTTCGCGGTGGTGGCACGCTTGTTGCGCAATGTGACCCCGCGCAGCGGCCGCACGAACCGGTCGAACACCGCATCCACTCACGAAGGAGACAACATGCGCTTCAAGATGATCACCACGATGGTCGCCCTGGCCATGGGCTCGATGGCTGCCCAGGCCGTCGTGACCGACAAGATGATCCTGGACGACGCCAAGACCACCGGGGACGTGCTGTCCTGGGGCCTGGGCACGCAAGGCCAGCGGTACTCGCCGCTCAAGCAGATCAACACCTCCACCGTCGGCAAGCTGGTGCCGGTGTGGTCCTTCTCCTTCGGTGGCGAGAAGCAGCGCGGCCAGGAGTCGCAGCCGCTGATCCATGACGGCCGCATGTTCGTCACGGGTTCGTACTCGCGCATCTACGCGCTGGACGCCAAGACCGGCCAGAAGCTGTGGAAGTACGAGCACCGCCTGCCCGAAGGGATCATGCCCTGCTGCGACGTGATCAACCGCGGCGCCGCGCTCTACGACAACCTGGTGATCTTCGCCACGCTGGACGCGCAGCTCGTCGCGCTGGACCAGAAGACCGGCGACGTGGTGTGGAAGGAGAAGATCGAGGACTACAAGGCCGGCTACTCCGCTTCGGCCGCGCCGCTGATCGCCGAAGGCCTGCTGCTGACGGGCGTCTCCGGCGGCGAGTTCGGCGTGGTGGGCCGCGTCGAGGCGCGTGACCCGAAGACGGGCCAGCTGGTGTGGAGCCGTCCGACCGTCGAAGGCCACATGGGCTACAAGTACGACAAGGACGGCAAGCAGACCGAGAACGGCATCTCCGGCACGCAGGGCAAGACCTGGCCGGGCGACCTGTGGCAGACCGGCGGCGCCGCCACCTGGCTGGGCGGCACCTACGACCCGCGCACGGGCCTGGCCTACTTCGGCACCGGCAACCCGGCGCCGTGGAACTCCAACCTGCGCAAGGGCGACAACCTGTTCTCGTGCTCGACGGTGGCCATCGACGTCAAGACCGGCCAGATCAAGTGGCACTACCAGAACACGCCCAACGACGGCTGGGACTTCGACGGCGTCAACGAGTTCGTGACCTTCGATGACGGCAACGGCCGCATCCTGGGCGGCAAGGCCGACCGCAACGGCTTCTTCTACGTCAACGACGCCAAGACCGGCCAGCTGGTCAACGCCTTCCCCTTCGTCAAGAAGATCACCTGGGCCACCGGCATCGACCTGAAGACGGGCCGTCCCAACTACGTGCCCGAGAACCGCCCGGGCGACCCCACCGCCAGCGCCGACGGCAAGAAGGGCCAGACCGTGTTCGCCGCGCCGGGCTTCCTGGGTGGCAAGAACCAGATGCCGATGGCGTACTCACCCGAGACGAAGCTGTTCTACGTCCCGGCCAACGAGTGGGGCATGGACATCTGGAACGAGCCCATCACCTACAAGAAGGGCGCGGCCTACCTGGGCGCCGGCTTCACGATCAAGACGCTCAACGAGGATTACGTCGGCGCCATGCGCGCCATCGATCCCAAGACCGGCAAGATCGCCTGGGAAGTCAAGAACAACGCGCCGCTGTGGGGCGGCGTGCTGACCACCGGTGGCAACCTGGTGTGGTGGGGCACGCCCGAGGGCTTCCTGCAGGCCGCCGACGCCAAGACCGGCAAGGTGCTGTGGAAGTTCCAGACCGGCTCCGGCGTGGTCGCGCCGCCGGTGACCTGGGAAGACAAGGGCGAGCAGTACGTGGCCGTGGTCTCCGGCTGGGGCGGCGCGGTGCCGCTGTGGGGCGGTGACGTGGCCAAGCGCGTGAACTACCTGGAGCAGGGTGGTTCCGTCTGGGTGTTCAAGCTCATGAAGTAAATCGCGAGCAAACCGGGGTGGCCGGGCTAAGCTGTCAGCGATGACACGATGGCCTGGCTTTCAGCCAGGGCTGGCGCTGTGCGCGGCCCTGGTTTTTTGTTTCTCGGCGCTGCCCGCGCGCGCCACGGACCGGCCCTACCTCGTGCTGCGCACCGCGGCGATGGAGGATGACGAGCAGTCCTGGATGCTGGGCGGACGCCTGATCCGTACCGGCGCGGACAACGCGCTGCAGTTCGGGCTCGAATACGGCTTCACGCGCGCCACCTCCATGGAGCTGGAGTGGACCGTGGAGCGTGCCGGCGGCGGCGAGCATGGCCGCGAGGCCGAGCTGGAGTTCAAGCATCTTTTCAACGACATCGAGCGCGACGGCTGGGGCGCCGGGCTGAGCGTGATGCTGGGCCTCACGCGCGAGCGCCTGGGAGGCGACGAAGGCGCCGCGGAGCCGGACGAGCCGCCGGGCAGGCGTGCGCGCCGCGGCCTGATAGCGCAGTTGCCGCTGAGCGTGTCGCTGTGGGAAGAGCAGGGCCTCGCGCACGTCAACCTGGGCTGGCAGCGCCGACTCTCGGGCGGCGGCCAGCGCTTCCTCGCCGCCGGGCTGGAGCGGCGGCTGGCGGGGCGCACCTGGGGCTTCGGCGAGGCGGTCTGGCAGCCGGGAAAGCACCTGCTGCACGCAGGCATCCGCCACTGGCTGCGCCGCGACCGCCTGGCGCTGGACCTGAGCGTGCAGCGCCAGCAGGATGATGGTCGCTGGCGCAACGGGGTGGTGATCGGCGTCGTGGCCTACGACCTGTAGCGCGCGCGGGCCTGCGGTCCACCCGTGTTCAGGCCGCGGCGCTGCTGGGCAGCGCCTTCACCCGGTGCCGCCGCCGGAGGCTGCGGGGCACCAGGCGACAGCGGTTGCGGCAGGCTCAGCTGCCCTTGGCCAGCCCCAGCTTCTCCACCGCGCGCCGCTCGGCGGCGTAGGTCTCGCGCATGCTGCGCGCGTAGTCCTCGGGCCCCAGGTAGGCCAGCTCCTGGTCGTACTTGGCCAGCTCGGCCACATGCTGAGGATCGAACATCGCGGCCTTGAACGCGTCGTGCAGCGTGTTCACCACCGTGCGCGGCAGCCCGCGCGGACCGGCCAGCCCGTAGGGCGACATGGCCACGATGCCGTGGCCCAGCTCCTTGAGCGTGGGCACCTGCGGCCAGCGCTTGGTGCGGTGTTCGCCCAAGGTGGCCAGCAGGCGCAGCTTGCCGCTGTCCACGAAGGGCGCGAAGCCGTTGGAGGTCACGCCCGCCATGAGCTGGCCCGAGGACACGGCGATCATCTGCTCCGCCACGCCCTTGTAGGGCACGTGCACCCACTGGATGTTGCGGCGGCCGAAAAGCTCGTCCATCACCAGGTGCGGCGTGGTGCCGGTGCCGTTGGTGGCCACCGTGAGCTCGCCCGGGTGCGCCTGGGCCCAGGCGAAGAGGTCTTCCAGCGAGCGTATCGGGCTGCTGACGGGCACCACGATGCCGAAGGTCACGCCGCTGATCTGGATGATGGGCGTGGTGTCGCGGATCGGGTCCCAGGCCACCTTCTGCACCCAGGGCGCGCGAAAGACCGGCTGAGGCATCTGCGCGATGGTGTAGCCGTCGGGCGCGGCCTGCTGCAGCACCGGCATGACCAGCGTGCCGCCGGCGCCGCCACGGTTCTCGGTCAACACCTTCTGTCCCAGGTGGCGCCCGGCGATCTCGGCCAGCAGCCGCATGGTCAGGTCGGTGGCGCCGCCCGCGGCCCAGGGCACCCACAGCGTCACCGGGCGGCTGGGGAAGCGGTCGGCGGGCTGCGCGAGCACGGCGGCGCTGGCGGCGCCGGCCATGGGCGCCAGCAGCGTGCCGGCGATGCGCCGCAACGCCCCGCGGCGCCCGAGCAGGTCTTGTCTCATTGCCATGACAACAGCTCCATGGTCAGGGTGCCGCCGAGCAGCATGGGCGAGCCCGCGAGCTCCTGGCGCTGCAGCTTCACCAGCCCCACGCCGGGGCAATACCACTCGGTGGTCAGCAGCGGCAGGTCGCGCCAGCCGCTGACCGGATCGGCGAACAGCTTCAGCGCCGCCGTGCCCTTGACGCGCAGGCAGCCTTCGAAGTGCCCCGCGCGCGTGTCCACGGCCTGGCCCAGGGCCTCGATGACGTAGTTCATGGGCACCGCCGGCGCGCTGTGGCGCACCTCGGCCGGAAAGCCCTGGCGGCGCTGCAGCAGGTACGTGATGGTGGGCGACGCCCACTGCGTGCCCACCGCCAGCGGCGCCTTGAGCACGTAGCGCCGCGCCTCGTCGCGCTCGGGCTCGGCCTGCACCAGGCTGCGGCTGGCGACGCGGAAGATGCCGCTCGCGTCCGTGCGCAGCCAGTAGTCCATGCCCGCGTCGCTACGGCGCAGGAAGGCTGCGCCGTCGGAGAGCGAGCCGTCGCTGCCCAGCGACTCGAAGCTGCGCTGCTCGCGCTCCACGCGCTGGTCTTCCCACTCGGTGCGCAGCTCGTAGGTCCAGCGGTGGCCCGATTCGAGCGGGAACAGCTCCGCGCCCGGCGCCTTGGCGCCGCAGCCCGCCAGCAGCGCCGTGGCAGCGGCCAGTCCCGGAA
>JAEYPG010000756.1 GCA_023410975.1 Pseudomonadota bacterium | reverse complement strand
CGCGTGCGCTGCGCCCGGGCGACGAGGCCTCCTTCATGGCCGACGCGGCACCGCTGCGGCGGCTGCCCGCGCGCGTGCTCAGCGTCGCGCCGCACGCCAGCTCGCTGCTGGCCGAGCCGCTGCTGGCACAAGCCCATGGCGGCGCGGTGGAAGCCGTGGCGCATGGCCGCGACTGGCTGCTGACCCAGCCGCTGTACCGGGTGGAGATGGAGCCGCTGGCCGATCCGGCGCTGTCGCTGCGCCAGTGGCGCGGCCATGCCGTGCTGCCGCAGCCCGCGCGCAGCGCCTGGGAGCGGCTGTGGACCGCCGCCGGCAGCGTGCTGGTGCGCGAGTTGGGCTTCTGACCGCCCGCCTTCCGGCATGAGGCGGGCGTTTCAGGGGCGGACGCGCGCCGGAATCAGGTGAACACCCGCTCCCGCAGCCACTTGGTGGCGACCCACTTCTCGCCCGAGATCACCGGCGAGCCGCCGTGCAGGGTGCGGGTGTCGGGGTGCGGGCGGGCATAGCTGAAGAACACCGCGTTGCCCTTGAGCGGGGCCACTTCCAGGCCCACGTCGGGGAAGGTCGTGCCGCCGCCCTGCGCCGGCGTGTTCAGGTACATCACCAGCGTGCCCACGCGCTGGCCGCCGCGCTGCAGGATCGCCGGCGTGCCGGGCTGGTCGGGATCGAAGTAGTCGTGGTGCGGCCGGTACTCGGCGCCGGGCCCGTAGCGCAGGATCTGCAGCCCCTCGCCATGGTCCACCGGCCAGTTCAGCAGCGCGGCGATGCGCGCCTCGATGCGCTGGTGCAGCGCCGACTCGCCCCGGCCGAAGAACATGCCGCTGCTGGTGCGCGCGGCGTTGACCTCGCTGCCGCCGGTGGCCGTGTCCACCGTCTCCGAGCGCGCCAGGCGCGGGCGCGCCAGCTCGACGAGCTGGTCGCACTCCTGCTCCGACAGGAAGCCGCCCAGGACCACCACGCGCGGGTTGTCCATGGTCATGAGCACCTGCACCGGGCGGTCGCCCGCCATCACCACGCTGGGACGGTCCTTGAGCGGCGGCTCGGGCACCGCCACCTTGGCCAGCGGCGCGGGCTGCACCGCGGGCTTCTGCAGCGTGTCCATGAAGCCCTGCAGCGTGGTTTCCATCGCGTCCAGCGCCACCGCCTCCTCCCAGCCGCTGGCGCGCATGGCTGCCAGCACGGCCTCGGGCCGGTGCCCGGCGCGGGCTTGGTCGATGATCCACTGGCGCAATTCGGGCGTGATCTGCTGGCTCATGTTCAGGCTCCCAAGGTGTCGGTTTGGCGGCGGCGGAACACCAGCCGGTCGGCGGTGGAGGCGGCGGCGTCGAAGTGGTAGCCGTCGCTGTCGAATTCGCGCAGCGCTTCCACCCGCACCGCGCGCTGCGTCACGGCCCAGCGCGCCATCAGGCCCCGCGCGCGCTTGGCCCAGAAGCTCACGACCTTCCAGCCGCTGCCCTTCCAGTCCTCGAACACGCATTCGACGATGCGCAGGCCCGGCAGCGCCTTGCGGTCCACTGCCTTGAAATATTCCTGCGAAGCCAGGTTCACCAGCACCGGCTGCGGGTCCTGCGCCAGCTGCGCGCGCAGGTGCTCGGCGATGCGCGCTCCCCACCATGCGTACAGGTCCTTGCCGCGCGGGTTGCGCAGCTTGGTGCCCATCTCCAGCCGGTAGGGCTGCAGCCGGTCCAGCGGGCGCAGCACGCCGTAGAGGCCGGAGAGGATCGCCACGTGCCGCTGTGCCCACTCCAGGTCCTGCAGCGCCAGCGACTTGGCGTCCAGACCGTCGTAGACATCGCCGTCGAAGGCCAGCACCGCGGGCTTGCTGTTGTCGTCGTCGAAGGTGGTGGACCAGGCGCCGAAGCGCGCCACGTTGAGCGCGGCCAGCGGGGCCGAGAGGTCCATCAGTGCCGCGATCTCGGCCGGCGTCTTCGGCCTGAGCTGGTCCACCAGCGCCGCGGCCTCGTCGGCGAAGGCCGGCAGCGTGGCGCGCTGCAGCACCGCCGGCGGCACGGGGGTGTCGTAGTCCAGGGCTTTGGAGGGGGAAAGCAGGAACAGCATGGGCTGGAAAACGGCGGGATTCGAAAGCGGCCACAAGACCGCGAGCGCGGGAGGATGCGCCGCGGACAACCGCCCATTTTGCGCGGTCAGGGGCGGTGGGCGGTTTGGTCCGGGTTTGGGGGCGTCGCGTGTGCAGGTGGCGCCCGGCCTGACCTCAGCCGCCAGCGGGCCCAGCCCGCCCTCTACTGGCAAGCCATCGACAGCGCGGCTCCGCCCAGCGTCTGCCTCAATGCATCCCCCCATCCCGCTGCATGCGCGGCGCCGCGCCCAGCGCGGCCTGCCAGGTGCGGTGCGGGATGTGGCTGCGCAGCCGGTGGATGGCCTCCTCGATCAACGCCGGGTGCAGCGCGTGGCCCACGCCCTCGGCGATGTCCAGCGTGGCGTCGCCGCCCAGCAGGGCCAGGCGGTCCAGCGCCTCGCGGGCGTGCCGCGCCGGCATCACCGTGTCCGCGCCGCCATGCAGCAAGTGCAGCGTGGTGAGCTGCGGCGCGTGGTCGGGCAGCACGGCGTAGCGGCCGCTGAAGGCCAGCACGCGCCCGGCCAGGCCGTCCTCGGCCTGCGCCGTCTCCAGCGCCAGGATCGCGCCCTGCGAAAAGCCCACCAGCGCGGTGACCGCCGGCGCGGCCCGCAAGCGCTCCTGCGCCGCGCGCAGCCAGCGCACGAAGCGCTCGCGCGCCGCCGCCACGCGCGCCGGCCGGTTCTCCTCGGTGATGCCGCTCACGGAAAACCACTGCCGCCCTTGCGGGCCGGCGTCATAGGCGTCGAAGCCTTCGGGAATCAGCAGCGCCGCCTGCGGAAACTCGCGCTGCAGCGCCTGCGCCAGCGGCAGCATCGAGGCGGCGTCCGCCCCGACGCCGTGCAGCAGCACCATCAGCTGCGGCGGAACCCCTTGGTTCGGAGGCAGGATTTCAAGGCAATCACTCATTCGAAGATTGTGCGGGAGCGCTGTTTCAGGGCCGGAATCCACCGCCAAGCCCCTGCTCCGTGCGCCGGCAAAACCCCGTGCCCTGCCGGGGTGGCCCGGGCCTTGCCGGGAAGCCTGGCCGCCGATCCGGTTCAGGCAGGCCCAGCACCTGACGGCCCGCTTGAGCAGCGCACGCGACGGGGTGGCCCGGGCCCGCCTTGCCCCTACCATGGCGCACCCCCCTGAACAGAGGAGCCCGCGATGCACGAACAGATCTACGTCAACCTGCCGGTGAAGGACCTGCAGCGCTCCATCGAGTTCTTCACCCGCCTCGGGTACAGCTTCGACGAGCGTTTCACCAACGAGAACGCCACCTGCATGATCGTGGGCCGCAACATGGCGATGATGCTGCTGGCCGAGCCCTTCTTCCAGGCCTTCATCGGCGAGAAGGCCATCAGCGACGCGCACGCCAGCACCGAGGTGCTGGTGTGCCTGAGCTGCGCCAGCCGCGAGGAGGTGGACACGCTGGTGGCCCGGGCGCAGGAAGCCGGCGGCCGCATCCCGCGCCCGCCGCAGGACCATGGCTTCATGTACGGCCACGCCTTCGAGGACCTGGACGGCCACATCTGGGAGCTGATGCACATGGCGCAGCTCTCGGAGCAGCCGCCGGCGGCCTGAGCCGACGGCAACTGAAGCGCTTCGCGCATGCGGCGCATTGGCCTCATCGCCGACACCCACGGCCTGCTGCGCCCGCAGGCGCTGGCCGCGCTGCAGGGCTGCGACGCGCTGATCCACGCCGGCGACATCGGCCCGCCGGAGCTGCTGCACCGGCTGCAGGACATCGCGCCGCTGACCGTGGTGCGCGGCAACAACGACCGCGCCGACTGGGCGCGCGCCCTGCCCCATACCGCGCTGCTGCCGGTGGAGCAGGTGCTGGTGTGCGTGGTGCACGACGTGAAGGAGCTGCCCCCGCCCCCGCCCGCGGGCGTGCGCGTGGTGGTGTCCGGCCACTCGCATCGCCCGGGCTGCGCCGAGCGCGACGGGCGGCTGTGGGTCAACCCCGGCAGCGCCGGGCCGCGGCGCTTCAAGCTGCCGGTGTCGGTGGGCGAGCTGCTCGTGGACGGCGCTGCGGTGGAAGTGCGGCTGCACATGCTGGAAGCCTGATGCGATGCGCCTGGCCTGAGCGGGCATGAGGAAGCGGAAAGGATTCATGGAAGCCGTCGATCTGGAGGTCATGCGCGCCGCCCTGGCCTGGGCCGGCGAGGGCCGGCGCTGCTGGAGCGCCACGGTGCTGGGCACCTACGGCTCGGCGCCGCGCCCGGTGGGTGCCATGGCGCTGCTGTGCGAGGACGGCCGCGTCGCCGGCTCGGTCTCGGGCGGCTGCGTGGAGGACGACCTGACGGCGCTGCTGCAGGCCGACGCCCAGGGCCTCGCGCAGGGCCGGCGCCTGGTCTACGGC
>JAEYPG010000755.1 GCA_023410975.1 Pseudomonadota bacterium | reverse complement strand
GGCCAGCGCGTAGCGGCGCTCCACCGGGATCTTCACCGCGCCCGAGGCAACGACCTCGAACAGCTCGTCGGCCATGGACTGCGTGGCCTCGCGGCTGGCCAGGTGGCTGAACAGCGTCGGCCGCGTCAGGTAGAGCGACTTCTTGGACAGCAGCCCGATGTCCACCGGCGGCACCGGCCCGGAGGAGGCGCCGAACAGCGCCATCAGCCCGAACGGCCGCAGGCACTGCAGCGAGCGCTCGAAGGTGTCGCGGCCCACCGAATCGTACACCACCTTCACGCCCGCGCCGCCGGTGATCTCGTTGACGCGCGCAACGAAATCCTCCTTCGAGTAGTCGATGGCGTGCGCCGCGCCGTTGGCCAGCGCCAGCTCGCACTTGGCGGCCGAGCCGGCCGTGCCGATGAGCTGCAGGCCCAGCGCGCGCGCCCACTGGCAGGCGATCAGCCCCACCCCGCCGGCCGCGGCGTGGAACAGCACGTGGTCGCCGGGCTGCAGGCCCTGCGCCGGCAGCGTGCGGCGCAGCAGGTACTGCACCGTCAGGCCCTTGAGCATCATGGCCGCGCCGGTCTCGAAGTCGATGCCGTCGGGCAGCCGCACCACGTGGGCTGCGGGCATCACGCGCGCGCTGCAGTACGCGCCCGGGGGCTGGCTGGCGTAGGCGGCGCGGTCGCCGGGCTGCAGGTGCTGCACGCCCGGGCCCACGGCCTCGACAATGCCCGCCCCTTCCATGCCCAGGCCGCCGGGCAGCGGCTGGGCATAGGTGCCGTTGCGGAAGTAGACGTCGATGTAGTTGAGCCCGCATGCCTCGTGGCGGATGCGCACCTCGCCCGGGCCGGGCTCGCCGACGCTGACAGGCTGCAGCTCGAGCACTTCGGGGCCGCCAGTGCGGGTGAAACGAATGGCTTGTTCGGAAGCAGTCACGGGGTCTCCAAGTGAATCGGCCGCAGGAGGCGCCGGCAGCGGGCGCCGCAGCCGGTTATGGTGCCATGCCCTGCAGTCACGCCCACCCCGGCCAGCCCTTCATGCGCCGCCTCACCACCGCTCCCAATCTCGCCATCGCCACACTGTGGGCCGATCTCCTGAACCAGTCCGGCGTGCCGGCGCAGGTGCAGCGCGCCTGGGCCGGCAGCATCGCCGGCGAGATCCCGGTGGACCAGGCGCTGCCCGAGGTCTGGGTGCTCGACGACGAGCGGCTGGAGGAGGCGCGCGTGCTGCTGCAGGCGCAGCGCGACCTGCCTGCGCAGCACTGGCGCTGCCAGGCCTGCGGCGAGCAGGTGGACGGCCCCTTCGGCCAATGCTGGAACTGCGGCGCGCTGCGCCCGCAGGAGGCCGCGCGATGACGCGCCTGGCACCGCGTACCGTGTTGCTGCTGACGCTGCCGCCGCTGCTGTGGGCCGGCAACGCCGTGGTGGGACGGCTGATGGTGGGCAGCGTGCCGCCGCTGACGCTGAACTTCCTGCGCTGGCTGCTGGCCGCACTGCTGCTGCTGCCGCTGGGCTGGCGCGTGCTGCGCACACCGGGCCAGCTGCGCGGGCGCTGGCCCTATCTGCTGCTCACGGGCACGCTGGGCGTGGGCATGTACAACGCGCTGCAGTACCTGGCCCTGGTGAGCTCCACGCCCATCAACGTCACGCTCATCGCCTCCAGCATGCCGGTGTGGATGCTGGCGGTGGGCGCCGTCTTCTACCGCGAGCACCCGGGGCCGCGGCAGCTGCTGGGCGCGCTGCTGTCGCTCACGGGCGTGGTGTTCGTCATCGCGCGCGGCGACCCGCACGCGCTGCTGCAGGTGCGCTTCGTGCGCGGCGACCTGTACGTGATCGTGGCCATCATCGCCTGGGCCTTCTACAGCTGGCTGCTGGCGCGCCCGCCGCGCTCCATGAGCGGCGAGCGGCGTCCGCAATGGCACTGGGCCGAGGCGCTGCTGCTGCAGGTGCTGTTCGGGCTGCTGGGCGCGGCCGCCGCCGCCGGCCTGGAACAGGCTGCGGGCACCCACGCCGTGCGCTGGCACAACCCCTGGACGCTGGCCGCGCTGCTGTACGTGGCCGTGGGACCGGCGCTGGTGGCCTACCGCTGCTGGGGCCTGGGCGTGTCCACCGCCGGGCCGGCGCTGGCGGCCTTCTTCAGCAACCTCACGCCGCTGTTCGCGGCGCTGATGTCGGCTGCGGTGCTGGGCGAGCCGCCGCGCTGGTACCACGGCGTGGCCTTCGTGCTGATCGTGGCCGGCATCGCGGTGTCGGGGCGGCGGGGCTGAACGGCGCCCGCGCCTGAAACGCCGTTATTGCCGGCTCGGCCGCAGGCGGCGGCGGGCGGCGCCGCGACCGCCGGACCGTTCAGAACGTGCCGGGGTAGGCCCCGCCGTCGATGAGCAGGTTCTGGCCCGTGATGTAGCCCGCATGCACGCTGCACAGGAAAGCGCAGGCGGCGCCGAACTCCTCCGCGGTGCCGAAGCGCCCGGCCGGATTCTGGGCGCGGCGGGCCTGGGCGATCTCCTCGATGCCGCGGCCGCTCTGCGCCGCGGCGCCCTGCATGGTCTGGCGCAGCCGGTCGGTGTCGAAGGGGCCGGGCAGCAGGTTGTTGACGGTCACGCCGCGCGCCACCGTCTTGCGCGCCAGCCCGGCCACGAAGCCCGTGAGCCCGCTGCGCGCGCCGTTGGACAGGCCCAGGATGTCGATGGGTGCCTTCACCGCCGCGGACGTGATGTTGACGACGCGGCCCCAGCCGCGGGCCATCATCGGGTCCACCACCGCCTTCATCAGCTCGATGGGCGTGAGCATGTTGGCGTCGAGCGCGCGGATCCAGGCCTCGCGGTCCCAGTCGCGAAAGTCCCCCGGCGGCGGCCCGCCGGCGTTGTTGACCAGGATGTCCACCTGCGGGCAGGCCGCCAGCGCCGCTGCGCGGCCTTCGGCCGTGGTGATGTCCCCGGCCACCGCGCGCACCTCCACGCCCGGCGCCAGCGCGCGCAGCTCCGCAGCCGTGCGCTCCAGCGCCTCGGCGCCGCGCGCGGTGACGACGACGTTGACGCCCTCCTGTGCCAGCGCCTGCGCGCAGCCCTTGCCCAGGCCCTTGCTGGCGGCGCACACCAGCGCCCAGCGTCCGCGAATTCCAAGATCCATGAGTGACTTCCAACGGTTGAGCAATGCCATGCCGGCCCGTCCCGGCGCCATGCCGGAGGCCAGTCCCGGCGTGAGAGCTTCACCCAGGACCGGCACCCTCGTCGCGAAGGTGGTCGGCGGGCCGATCATGCCCGCCGGCGTTGAAAGCGCCCGGCCGGATCAGCCCCGTTTGTTCCGCGCCTTGCGACTCGCCGCCTTGGTCGGGGCCGCCTGCTTGTGCGCGGCGGCTTTCTTGCGCTTGGCGGCCTTGTTGGCTTCAGCCTTGTGCGCCTGCGTCCCCTTGGCGGCGAGCGGCGCCTTGCCCTTGGCCTGCGCCAGCTTGGGGGCCTTGGCCGCATGGGTACCGTGCCCGGCCGGGGCGGCCTGCGCACCCAAGGCCAGCAGCGCGGCGCCGAGAAGGGCAATCAACTTCTTCATGCAATCTCCTGAGGAATTCGGCGCGGTCGCGCGACAGCGTCTTGTCCGCGATGAACCGTGCCGGGGATTTTGGAAGATCGCTAGTGTGAGCCAGGCCAGGCCGGCCGACACGGCAAGTTGACGATGAAACTTGGCTTCAGCAGCCGTCGGCGGCTGAACCAGGCCGTCCAGCCCTGCGTTGCGAGCTCAACAGAACCCTTGCTGTTCCATCGTGGACGCCGTGTGCATGTGCGCCGCCGCAGCGGCTAGAAGCCGGCCGCCGTGCCGTCGCGGCGAGGATCGCTGGCCGCGACGTAGCCGTCGCGGCCAGGCTCGCCCAGGCGCCAGATGAACTGGCCGGCACCGAAGTCCTGGTAGCTGTCCGCCAGCAATTCGATGCGGTGGCCGCGCGCCTGCAGGCCAGTCACGGTGCCCATCGGCATTCCGGACTCGATGTTGAGGGACAGGCCCGCATTGATTCGCCAGCGCGGCGCGTCGCAGGCGGCCTGCGGGTTCTGGCCGTGGTCGAGCATGCGCACCAGGGTCTGCAGTTGGCCCTGCGGCTGCATGTTGGCGCCCATGACGCCGAAGCTCATCACCGGCTCGCCGCCGCGGGTGAGGAAGCCGGGGATGATGGTGTGGAAAGGCCGCTTGCCCGGCGCCACCACGTTGGGGCTGTCCGCGTCGAGGCTGAAGGCGTGGCCGCGGTTCTGCAGGCTGAATCCCCACTGCGGCAACACCACGCCGGAGCCGAAGCCCATGTAGTTGCTCTGGATGAAGCTCACCATCATCCCCTGCTCGTCCGCGGCCGTGAGGTAGATGGTGCCGCCGCGCACCGGATCGCCATGGCCGAAATCCTGCGCGCGCTGCGGGTCGATGAGCCGGACGCGCGCGGCCAGGTAGTCCGGGTCGAGCAGGTGCTCGGCCGTGCACTCCATGCAATGGGGATCGGCCACGAAGCGGTAGACGTCGGCGAAGGCCAGCTTCATGGCCTCGATCTGCAAGTGGTGCGCCTCCGCGCTGTCCGGGCCCAGCGCGCGCAAATCGAAGTGCTGCACCATGCCCAGCGCCATCAACGCCGCCAGGCCCTGGCCGTTGGGCGGAAGCTGGTGCAGCCGCCAGCCGCGGTAGTCCTGCCCCACCGGCCGCACCCACTCGGGCGCGTAGCCCGCGAGGTCCTCCAGCGTGAGCGCGGCCCCGGCGGCCCGTGCCTCAGCCGCCAGCGCCTGCCCGATCTCGCCGCCGTAGAGCGCCTGCCCGCCCGTGGCAGCGATGGCGCGCAGCGCGCGCGCCGCACCCGGCATGGCGAAGCGCTCCCCCACGTGCGGCGCCCTGCCCCAGGGCAGGAAGGCGTCGGCAAAGCCTGGCTGCGAAGCGATCTCGGGCAGCGCCGCGGCCGCGGCCCACTTCTGCTGCACCACCACCGGCACGGCATAGCCGCGCTCGGCCACGTCGATGGCCGGCGCCAGCACGCGCGCCAGCGGCAGCCGGCCGAAGCGCTGCGACAGCGCGACCCAGGCCGAGACGGCACCGGGCACGGTGACGCTGTCCCAGCCGCGGCATGGCGGCGTGGCCGCCCCGGCGCCGTAGCGGTCACGGAAGTAGGCGGGCGTCCAGGCCGCCGGCGCGCGGCCCGAGGCGTTGAGGCCGTGCAGCTCGGTGCCGTCCCACAGGATGCAGAAGGCGTCCGAGCCCAGGCCGTTGCTGCAGGGTTCCAGCACCGTCATCGCCGCCGCCGCGGCAACGGCGGCGTCCACCGCGTTGCCGCCCGCGGCGAGCATGCGCAGCCCGGCCTGCGCGGCCAGCGGGTGCGAGGTGGCCACCACGTTGCGTGCGAACACCGGCAGGCGTGGCGTCGGATAGGGATTGCTGTAGTCGAACATCGCGCGGCTCCTGGCGTTGTGGCTGCACCGATTGTGGGCACCGCGCGTGCCTTGCCCGCCGGCCACCAAAGGAAAAAGGGCCGCACAAGGCGGCCCTTCGGGTTGACGGAGGTCGGTGGACGTCAGTCGGCGTCCTGGAACGCCACCTCGCGCTTGTTCTTGATGGAGGGCAGCATGACCACGACGATCATCAGCAGCGCCGCCAGCAGCAGCCCGGCCGAGAGCGGACGCGACATGAAGGTGCTCCAGTCGCCGCGCGACAGCAGCAGCGCGCGGCGCAGGTTCTCTTCCATCATCGGGCCCAGGATGAAGCCCAGCAGCAGCGGCGCGGGTTCGCAGCCGAGCTTGTAGAAGAGGTAGCCCACCACGCCGAAGGCGGCAGCAAAGTAGACGTCGAAGTTGTTGTTGTTGAGCGTGTACAGGCCGATGGCGCAGAACACCATGATGGCCGGGAACAGGAAGCGGTAGGGCACCGTCAGCAGCTTGATCCAGATGCCGATGAGCGGCAGGTTCAGGATCACCAGCATCAGGTTGCCGATCCACATCGAGGCGATCAGGCCCCAGAACAGCTCGGGGTTGCTGGTCATGACCTGCGGGCCCGGCTGGATGCCCTTGATGGTCATGGCACCCACCATCAGCGCCATCACGGCGTTGGGCGGGATGCCCAGGGTGAGCATCGGGATGAAGCTGGTCTGCGCACCGGCGTTGTTGGCCGCCTCGGGGCCGGCCACGCCGCGGATGTTGCCCTGGCCGAAAGGCACTTCGCCGGGACGGCCGCGGGTCTTCTTCTCCACCGTGTAGGCGGCGAACGAGGACAGCAGCGCGCCGCCGCCGGGCAGCACGCCCAGGATCGAGCCCAGCGCCGTGCCGCGCAGCACGGCCGGGAAGGCGTCCTTGAAGTCCTGCTTGGTCGGCCACAGGCCGCTCACGCTCTTGGTGAAGACCTCGCGGTGCTCGGCCGGGCGGCCCAGGTTGGAGATGATCTCGCCGAAGCCGAACACACCCATGGCGATGGCCACGAAGTTGATGCCGTCGGTGAGCTCAGGGATGTCGAAGCTGTAGCGCGGCACGCCCGAGATCACGTCGGTGTTGATCTGGCCCAGCAGCAGGCCCAGCAGGATCATGGCGATGGCCTTGACCAGCGAGCCCGAGGCCAGCACCACCGCGCCGATGAGGCCCAGCACCATCAGCGAGAAGTACTCGGCCGGGCCGAACTTGAAGGCCAGCTCGGTCAGCGGCGGCGCGAAGGCCGCGATGACGACGGTGCCCACGCAACCGGCGAAGAACGAGCCCAGGCCGGCGGCGGCCAGCGCCGCGCCCGCACGGCCCTTGCGCGCCATGGTGTAGCCGTCGATGGCCGTCACCACGGAGCTGGATTCGCCCGGCACGTTGATCAGGATGGCGGTGGTGGAGCCGCCGTACTGCGCGCCGTAGTAGATGCCGGCCAGCATGATCAGCGCCGGCGTGGCGTCCAGCGAGTAGATGCTGGGCAGCAGCATCGCGATGGTCGCCACCGGGCCCAGGCCCGGCAGCACGCCGATGAGCGTGCCCAGGATGGCGCCGCCCAGGGCCCAGAGGATGTTGCTGAAGGTGAAGGCGGTCTGGAAGCCCAGCGCCAGGTTGTCGAACAGTTCCATGCGATCAGCCTCCGGTGGCCGCGCCGAGTTCAGGCCACAGCGGGATGGTGAGGTTCAGGCCGTAGATGAAGATGGCCCAGCTGCCTGCGGTAAGGATCACCGCGTTGAGCAGCGCCTCCTTGAGCTTGAACTCGTCGCTGGCGCTGGCCGACATCACGACCAGCAGGGGCAGCGCGATGAACATGCCCAGGCGCGGCAGCAGGGCGCCGAAGATGACGACGGAGCCCACGATGATCAGCAGCGGCTTCCAGGCGAAGGCGCCAACGGGATCGCCGTCCTCGGTCTCAACGGCCAACGAGTTGAACAGCACCACACCGCCCAGGATGGCCATCAGCAGTCCCAGGCCAAAGGGGAAGTAGCCCGGCCCTGGACGCGCTGCCACGCCGAAGCTGTAGTTCGTCGCACCCCAGGCGAAGCCCAGGCCCACGGCGATGAACATCAGTCCGGACCAGAAGTCCTTCTGACTTTTTATCTTCACGGTTATGTCTCCTGTACCGAAAGTTGGGCGGATTCTAGGAATCGCCTTCGGCGCTTTTGTGTGGATTCCACGTAAGCGCGAGCACAGGAGACCGGTGCGCGGGCACCCGCACGGCCCCGACGTGGGCGCCGGCGCGCTTCAGGCCGGCAGCCGCAGCGGCCGCACCAGCCGCAGCCACTTGGGCGCCGGCAGGCCGAAGCGCTCGCGGATGTGCTCGGCGCGGGCGATGAGCGTGTCGCGGTCGGGCACGACCACGCCGCGCGCGGCCACGACGATGGTGTTGCCCTCCTTGGTCGGCGCGAGGTTCCACACCTGCTCCAACCCGAAGGCGGCGGCGATGCGCGCGGCGCTCTGTTCGAAGCTCGCGTCGCGGCCGAAGAGGTTGACCGTCATGAGCCCGCCGTCGGCCAGCACGCCGCGGCAGCGGGCATAGAAGGCCTCGTCGTCGAGCACCGGCGCGGCGGCCTCGTGGTCGTAGAGGTCCACGTTGAGCACCTGCACCGTGCCCAGGTGCGCCGGGTCGGCCACCCAGCGCGCGGCATCCTCGTGCAGCACCGTCAGCCGCGCATCGTCATCGGGCAGGTGGAACCACAGCTTGCAGGCGTCGATGACGGTGGCATTGAGCTCGACGGCGGTGGTCTTCATCTTGAGCGCCTGGTGGCAGAAGCGGGTGATGGCGCCGGCGCCCAGGCCCAGCTGCACCGCCTGCCCCTGCGCGAGCTCGGCGCTGGGACGCCACAGCATCCAGGCCATCATGCGCTGCACGTATTCGAGCTCGATCTGCTGCGGCTTGCGCACGCGCATCGCGCCCTGCACCCACTCCGTGCCCAGGTGCAGGTAGCGCACGCCGGCGTACTCGGAAATGGTGGCGCCGGCCTGCGCCTGGCGCGCCGGGGTCTTCTTGCTGGCCATGTAGGGATCTCGCTGCGCTGTGTAGGTAAAGGGCCGGGAGTGTGCCTCGCCGGACCGGGGCGCCGCGCTCAGGGCATCAGCGGCGCGAGCCGCGGCAGCGCGGCCCGGGCGTTGGCGGCGGTCACGGCCGCGGTCTCTTCGGCCGACCATCCGCGCAGCCCGGCCAGCGCCAGCGCGA
>JAEYPG010000734.1 GCA_023410975.1 Pseudomonadota bacterium | reverse complement strand
GTGCCGCTCGGCCAGCGCCTTGAGCGGCACGGCGCCCAGGTCGTCGGCGCGCACGGAGGAGAGGCTGCCGCCGTAGCGGCCGAAGGGCGTGCGCAGCGCGTCGCAGATGTAGGCTTGTCGGGTCATGGGGAACTCTGGTGAATGTGGTGTGGGGACAGGCGGGCCCGGTGCGGCACTTGGGCTGCTCCAGCACGTGGCGCAGGTCGCCGCGCACGAAGCCGGGGCCGCTGAGCCCGGCCAGCCAGTCCATGTCCTTGGCGAGGGCTTGCGCGCCGCGCTCGCGGGCCCAGAACACGGGCCCGCCTTCCCAGCGCGGGAAGCCGAAGCCGTTGACCAGCACCACGTCCACGTCGGTGGCGCGGCGCGCCACGCCCTCGCCCAGCAGCAGGGCGGCCTCGTTGACCATGGCCAGCAGCACGCGCCGGCGGATCTCCTCATCGTCCAGCGTGCGCCGCAGCAGCCCTTTCTCAGCGCTGGCCTGCTCGATCAGCGCGCGCACCGCCGGGTCGCTCTGGCGGCCGCGGCTGCCCGTCTCGTAGAGGTAATAGCCCGCCCCCGTCTTGCGTCCCAGGCGCCCGGCCTCGCACAGCCGGTCCGGGATGTGCACGTAGCGCGCGGCCGGGTCGCGCGTGGCGGCCTGCGCCTGGCGCATGCGCCAGGCGATGTCCAGGCCCGAGAGGTCGGCCACCGCAAAGGGGCCCATGGCGAAACCGAAGGCCTCCAGCGCTGCGTCCACCTGTTCGGGCCAGGCACCCTCCTCGATCATGAATTCGCACTGACGCCGGTAGGCCGCGTAGATGCGGTTGCCGATGAAACCGAAGGCATTGCCCGTGACCACGGGCAGCTTTCGCAGCCGCCGCGCCACCGCCAGCCCGGTGGCCAGCGCATCGGGCGCGGTGGCCGCGCCGCGCACCACCTCCAGCAGCCGCATCACGTTGGCGGGGCTGAAGAAGTGCAGCCCAATCACGTCCTGCGCCCGCTTGGTGGCGCCAGCAATGGCGTCCAGATCCAGGTACGAGGTGTTGGAGGCCAGCACCGCGCCCGCACGCGCCAGGCCGTCGATGCGCGCGAACACCTGCCGCTTGACCTCCAGGTCCTCGAACACCGCCTCGATGACCAGGTCGGCCGAAGCCACCACGACCCAGTCGGCGGTGCAGGCCAGCCGGGCCTCACACTGGGCCGCCGCCGACGCCTTGAGCTTGCCTGCCTGCACCCGGCTCGCGTAGTGCTCGCGGATACGTGCCGTGCCGCGCTGCAATGCAGCCTCGTCCTGTTCCAGCAGGGCGACATCAAACCCGGCGTCGAGCGCGGCGATGGCGATACCGGAACCCATGGTGCCGGCACCGATGACGACGATCTGCTGCACCGCGCGCGGCGCCACGTCCCGCAGTTCCGGCAGCCGCGCGCTGTCGCGCTCGGCGAAGAACTGATGGCGCAGCGCAAAGGCCTCGCGCGAGACGCGCAGCTGCTGGAAGGTTTCCCGCTCCCGCGCCAAGCCCTCGTCGATGGGCAGCCGGGCCGCGGACATGACGGCCTCGATCGCCAGGCGCACCGCCGGACGCTGCTTGCCCGCCTTCAGCGCCGCGGCCGAGGCCTGCTCCACGGCCTGGGCATCCGCGGGCGGCACGGCGCGGTCGCGCACCCGGGCCTTGGTGCCGATCAGGCTGCGAGCATGCGCCACGGCCGCCGCGCGCAGCTCACCCTCGGCCTCGCGGTCGATCAGGCCCAGGGCCAGCGCCTGGGCGCTGGGCACCCGGGCGCCGCTGCAAGTCAATTCAATGGCCTTGGGCACGCCCACCAGGCGCGGCAGCCGCTGCGAGCCGCCCGCGCCCGGGATGATGCCCAGCGTGACCTCGGGCAGCCCCACCACCGTGCCAGGAGCGGCCACGCGGGCGTCGCAGCCCAGCGCGAGCTCGAAGCCGCCGCCCAGCGCCGCACCGTGCAGCGCCGCAACGACTGGTTTGGAGCACGCCTCGATGGCGGCGATGACGGCGGGCAACTGCGGCTCTTGCAGCGGCTGGCCGAACTCGCGCAGATTTGAGCCGGCGATAAAGGTGTTGCCCGCGCCGATCAACACCGCCGCCTGGATGGCTTCGTCGCGGCCCAGGGCCTCGATGGCGTCGAGCAGGCCGCGGCGCACCTCGGCCGAGCCGGCGTTGACCGGTGGGTTGTCGATGACGACGACCTGCACGTCACCGTCGCGCTCGATGTGGATTCTCTTGCTCATGGCGTCGTCGTTCAGCCCAGTTGCTGCGTGAGCTCCGGCACGGCCGTGAAGATGTCGGCCTCCAGGGCGTAGTCGGCCACCGAGAAGATGGGCGCCTCCGGGTCCTTGTTGATCGCCACGATCACCTTGGAGTCCTTCATGCCCGCCAGGTGCTGGATCGCGCCGCTGATGCCGCAAGCGATGTAGAGCGTGGGCGCGACGATCTTGCCGGTCTGGCCCACCTGCCAGTCGTTGGGGGCGTAACCCGAATCGACCGCGGCGCGGCTGGCACCCAGCGCCGCGCCCAGCTTGTCGGCCAGCGGCGTGAGCAACTCGGTGAATTTTTCAGCCGAGCCCAGCGCGCGGCCGCCCGAGACGATGATCTGGGCCGCCGTCAGCTCAGGCCGGTCGGACTGGGTCAGCTCGCGGCCGACGAAGACGCTCTGGCCGCTGTCGGCCACCGTGGGAATGGTCTCGACGGCGGCACTGCCACCCATGGCCGGCGCGGCTTCGAAGCCCGTGGAGCGCACGGTGACGACCTTGACTGCATCGGCGCTCCGCACGGTGGCGATGGCGTTGCCGGCGTAGATCGGGCGCTCGAAGGTGTCGGGGCCGAGCACCTTGGTGATGTCGCTGACCTGGGCCACGTCCAGCTTGGCCGCGACGCGCGGGGCGGTGTTGCGGCCGCCAGCGGTGGCGGGGAACAGGATGTGGCTGTAGCCGCCGGCCAGCGACAGCACTTGGGCCGCGAGGTTCTCGGCCAGCTGCGCGCCCAGCGCCGGCGAGTCGGCGTGCAGCACCTTGGCCACGCCCTGCACCTGGGCAGCGGCCTTCGCGACGGCAGCAGCGTTCTCGCCGGCCACCAGCACGTGGACTTCGCCTCCGCAGGCCAGTGCAGCGGTCACGGTGTTCAGGGTCGCGCCCCTGAGGCGCGCATTGTCATGCTCGGCTACGACCAAGGTTGTCATGGAAACGGTCTCCTTCGGGATTGAAACGTTCACGCGCAGGCCTACATGCCGGCGTAATTGGGTCCGCCGCCGCCCTCGGGCGCGACCCAGGTGATGTTCTGCGTCGGGTCCTTGATGTCGCAGGTCTTGCAATGCAGGCAGTTCTGCGCGTTGATCTGCAGCCGCTGCTGTGCACCTTGCGTGGGCACGAACTCGTACACCCCCGCAGGGCAGTAGCGGCCCTCCGGCCCGGCAAACTTGGGCCAATTAAGGCGCGTGGGGACGGTGGCGTCCTTGAGCGTGAGGTGGGCCGGCTGGTGCTCCTCGTGGTTGGTGTTGCTGATGAACACCGAAGAGAGGCGGTCGAAGGTCAGCACACCATCCGGCTTGGGGTAGTCGATGCGCGGAAAGTCGGCGGACGGGCGCAGGGCAACGTGGTCGGGCAGCTTGCGCGGCAAGGTCCACGGCGGGCGCCTGAACCCCACGCGCGGCAACAGCCACTGCTCGACGCCGGTCATCACCGTGGCGGTGCCGCGGCCCTTCTTGAACCACTGCTTGAAGTTCCTGGCCTGCTGCAGCTCGGCGAACAGCCAGCTCTTCTCGAAGCCTTGCGGATAGGCCGTGAGCTCGTCGCCGCTGCGCCCGGCGCGGAGCGCCTCGAAGAGGCTGTCAGCGCACAGCATGCCGCTCTTGATCGCGGCATGGCTGCCCTTGATGCGGCTGGCGTTGAGGTAGCCCGCGTCACAGCCCACCAGCGCCCCGCCGGGGAACACTGTCCTGGGCAGCGACAGCAGCCCGCCGGCGGTGATGGCGCGCGCGCCGTAGCTGAGGCGCTTGCCGCCTTCGAGGTGCTTCCTGATGGCCGGGTGCGTTTTGAAGCGCTGGAACTCCTCGAAGGGGCTCAGCCAGGGGTTCTGGTAGTCCAGGCCCACGACGAAGCCGATGGCGATGCGGTTGTCCGCCGCGTGGTAGATGAAGGAGCCGCCGTAGGTGTCGCCACCGAGCGGCCAGCCGGCGGTATGCACCACCAAGCCCGGCTTGTGGATCGCGGCCGGGACTTCCCACAGCTCCTTGAGACCCAGCCCATAGCTCTGCGGGCTCTTGCCCGCATCGAGCTGGAATCGCTCGATGAGCTGCTTTCCGAGGTGGCCCCGCGAGCCCTCGGCGAAGACCGTGTACTTGGCGCACAGCTCCATGCCGAGCTGGAAGTTCTCGGTGGGCTCGCCGTCCTTGCCCAGCCCGAGGTTGCCCGTGGCGATGCCGCGCACCGAGCCGTCCTCGGCGTAGAGAACTTCCGCCGCGGCAAAGCCGGGGAAGATCTCCACGCCCAGCGCTTCGGCCTCCTGCGCCAACCAGCGCACCACCTCGCCCAGGCTGACGACGTAGTTGCCGTGGTTCTTGAAGCAGTCGGGCAGCAGGGCGTGCGGGGTAGTCTTGAAGCCGGTCTCGGACAGGAACAGGAACTCGTCCTCGGTGACGGGCTGCTTCAGCGGCGCGCCTTTGTCCTTCCAGTCCGGCAGCAGCTCGGTGAGCGCGATGGGGTCCATGATCGCGCCAGAGAGGATGTGCGCGCCGGGCTCGGAGCCCTTTTCCAGCACCACCACCGACACCTCGCGGTCCGCCGCGGCGGCGAGCTGCTTGAGCCGGATGGCGGTGGCCAGCCCCGCGGGGCCGGCGCCGACGATCACCACGTCGTAGTCCATGGACTCGCGCGGTCCGAACCGATGGAGCAAAGAGTTCGCAGACATATCCGGGACAGCCACGCCGCAACAGGTTGATGGTTCAGAGCACTCGTGCCTGGTCGCGCAGCATGGCAACCAAGGTCTGCACGTCGGGCACCTTGATGCCGGCGCTGCGCTTGGGCGGTTCGCTGACCTTCAGGGTCCGGATGCGCGGCGCCGCGTCCACGCCCAGATCGGCCGGCTTGATGGTCTCCAGCGGCTTCTTCTTGGCCTTCATGATGTTGGGCAGCGTCACGTAGCGCGGCTCGTTCAGGCGCAGGTCGGTCGTGACGACCGCCGGCAGCGTGACTTCCACCGTCTCCAGGCCGCCGTCCACTTCACGCGTCACCTGGGCCTTGCCCTCCAGAACTTCGACCTTGGAGGCAAACGTTGCTTGCGGCAGGTCGGCCAGCGCGGCGAGCATCTGGCCGGTCTGGTTGTTGTCGCCATCGATGGCCTGCTTGCCCAGGATCACCAGGCCGGGCCGTTCCTTGTCCACCAGCGCCTTGAGCAGCTTGGCCACGGCCAGCGGCTGCAGTTCGGCATCGGTCTCCACCAGGATGGCGCGATCGGCGCCGATGGCCAGGGCCGTGCGCAGCGTTTCCTGGCACTGCGTGGCGCCGCAGGAGACCGCGATGATCTCGGTGGCGACGCCCTTCTCCTTGAGCCGCACGGCCTCTTCGACGGCGATCTCGTCGAAGGGGTTCATGCTCATCTTCACGCCGGCAGCGTCCACGCCGGTGCCATCGCTCTTGACGCGAACCTTGACGTTGTAGTCAACGACCCGCTTGACAGGGACCAGGACTTTCATTGCATATCTCCTTGTTGGGGCAGAAACCAGGCCTTGAGCAACTGGTTCACGTCATTGGGCCGCTCGTACTGGACCCAATGACCACCACCGGGTATCACGCACCACTCGCGGTCGCAGCCGAGCTTGGCCAGCTGCGCCGCAACCTCATCCGGCACGGCGGTGACGTCGTGCTCGCCCCAGATCAGCAGCGCCGGATGGGCGTAGCGCTTCAGCGCGCCATGCAGCCCGTTCGTGCGTGACAAGGCCTTGCTGCGAAACCGGGTGCGTACACAGGACGCCTCGTGCACGGCCATGGCCAGCTCGTCGATGGCTGCCGGGTCATGCAGCATGAGTGCGGCCAGGTTGTGCCGCAGCCCGGCGCGCATCTGGGCGTGGTCGGGCGTGCGCCAGTCCACCATGCCAACCTGCTGGCGGCGGGCTCCGCCGTGCCCGGCCGGGCCGATCAGGGCCAGCTTGCGCACGCCGCCGCGGCGCGCTGCCAGCTCGGCCGCCACGAGGCCGCCAAACGAGAAGCCGGCCACACAGACGGGTACATGGCGGCCCAGCAGCGTGTCCAGGGTGGCCGTCAGCGCATCGATCAGGTGGTCCATGCGCTCCGGCGAATGGGCGTCGTGCCCCAGATCGTCCGAGTCGCCGAATCCGGGCAGGTCGGGCACCAGCACGGTGAAGTGCCGTGCCAGCGCCGCGATGTTCCTGACCCAATGCATCCAGCTGCCATGGCCGCCGTGGATCAACACCAGCGCCGGACCATGGCCCCAGCGACGCCAGCAGACGCCGCGGTCCCGGTAGGCCAGCTGGCTTCGGTGCGCGCTGGCCTCCAGCTGCGCCAGGGTGTCCGGTGTGTGCATGGGCTCAGCAGGCACGGCAGCGTCCAATCTCACGACCGCAGGATCAGCGCGTCCACGGCGAGGACGCCCTGCCCCTCGGGCATGACCATCAGCGGGTTGACCTCGGCCTCGGCGATGCGCAGCGCCGGCTTAACCGCCAGTTGCGACAACGCCCAGACGGCCCGGGCCAGTGCGTCGAGATCGCCGCGCGGCTTGCCGCGCAGTCCCGCCACGGTCTTGAGCGCCTTGACCTCGGAGATCATCTCGCGGGCGGTGTCCATGCTCACCGGCGCCAGCCGGATGCTGCGGTCACGCGCCACCTCGGCCCAGATGCCGCCGGCGGCCAGCATGACCAGCGGACCGGCCTCCGGATCGATCCGGTAGCCGATGAGCACTTCGGCCAGCCCCTTGCGCATCGGCTGGATCAGGACCTCGTCGCACGCCACGCCGGGCGCACGCTCGGCCAGGTTGGACCGAAGCGTCGACAGCGCCGCCTGGAGCTCGTCTGCGTTCTGAATCCCCAGCACCACGCCGCCGACCTCGGTCTTGTGCTGGATCTGCGCCGAGCAGACCTTGGCCACCACCGGGAAGTCGAACGGCAGCGCGGGCGCCTTCTGCGACAGGCCGGACGTCACGGCCGGGGCATGCGGGACACCGAGCTGGTCGAGCACTGCGTAGGCCTGGGCTTCGCTCAATGCGTGTGCCGGGTTGCCGGCATCAACGCGTGCCAAGGGTTCGGTGCCGGGCACACGCCTGGCGAACACCGAGGCGATGGTGTCGGCGCACGCTTCCGGCGTGCGGAAGCACGGCACGCCGGCTTGCGTGAGCTGGGCCAGGGCTTCGGGGGCATCGGGAACGAGCATGGCGGCCAGCGGCTTGGCGCTGTGGGCGCAGTCGATGATCGGGCGCACCGCCAGTTGCGGCTGGAACCGGGCCGACGAGCCCACGACCGCCAGCACCAGGTCGAACTCGGGGGCATCGAGCAGCACGTCGAGCGCCTTCTTCATCACCTCGTACTTCGTCCCTGCCAGAGTCAGGTCGAGCACACGGCCGGGCGACGCGGCGATGCCTGCGGCGTTGAGCCGCGCAAGGGTTTCCTGCGAGGGCGGCTGGACGATGACGTCACGGATGCCGAGCTGGTCCACGGCCATGGCCGCGCCACCGCCGGTGGTGGTCACGACACCAACGCGCCGCGGTGCCCGGGCCACATCGCCCAGTTGCAGCCGCTTGGCCAGCGGGAACGCTTCGAGCAGCGATTCGAGAATCCCGACACGGGCAACGCCCAGGTCCTTGAGGAAGGCGTCCGCCACGTCGTCCTCGCCGGCCAGTGCGCCGGTGTGCGTCGCCGCCATCTCGGCAGCGGCATCGGAGCGGCCGAGCTTGTAGGCGATGACGGGCTTGCCGCGCTTGGCCGCTTCGACCGCGAAGGCCCGCAGCTTGTCGCCGTGGTGCAGGCTCTCCAGGAACAGCAGATAGCCCTCGATCGACGGATCGTCGAGCGTCGCGGCGCAGATCTCGCCCACGCTCAGGTCCGCCTCGCCGCCCACGGAGACCAGGCCGGCAAAGCCAATGCCGCGCGCCTTGCCGCGAGACACCAGCGCGCCGATCATGCTGCCGCTGTGGGAGGCCACGAACACGCGTCCAGTGGGCAAATCGGGCTCGGCAAAAGCCGCGTTGGCCGTCAGCACCAGGCCGCTGCCCGGCTTGACCACGCCCAGGCTGCTGGGTCCGAGCACGCGGATGCCGGTCCTGCGGCTGATCTCTCGCAGCGCCTGCTCCCGCTGCGCCCCTTCCGGCCCCGCCTCCGAGAAGCCGCTGGCCAGCACCGTGACCACCTTCACGCCCAGCCGCGCGCTTTCCTCGACGATGCCGAGCACGCTCTCGGTGGGCGTCAGCACGAAGACGTGGTCGGGGACCTGCGGCAGCGATGCCAGGTCGGCATAGGCCTTCTCGCCCTGGACGGTGGCACGGTTCGGATTGATCGGATAGATGGAGCCCTTGAAGCCGGCCGCACGCAGGAACTTCAGCGGACGCCCCGCGGTCTTCGACGCATCGTCGGAGATACCGACGAGCGCGATGCTGGAGGGGTCGAGCAAGGCCTGCGCCAGGACAGTGCCTTGGATGGTTGCGGTGGTCATATTCAGTCGATCTTCACGTTGAGCGTCGGGAAGAGCTTGGCCCAGTGGCCAACTTCCGTGCGGATGTGCGCCCTGAATTCAGCGGGCGAGCTGCCGACCACGATGGCGCCTTGGTCGATGAGCTTGGCACGCATGTCGGCGTCGGCCACGGCCTTGACGACTTCGGGATGCAGCTTTTCGATGATCGCCGGCGGCGTTCCCTTGGGAGCGAACAAGCCGTTCCAGCTGTCCACCTCAAAGCCGGGCATGCCGGCCTCCGCCATCGTCGGCAAGTTGGGCAGCTGCGGCAGCCGCTTGGGCGCCGCCACCGCGAGAGCCCGGACCTTGTTGTCCTTGATGAACGGAACGGCCGATACCGAGGTCATGAAGGACAGCGACACGTGGCCCGCCATCACGTCCTGCAGCGCACCCGCAGCGCCCTTGTAAGGCACATGGATGAGGTCGATGCCGGCTCGCTGCTTGAACATCTCGCCGGCCACATGGTGAGTCCCTCCGTTGCCCGTCGAGCCGAACGTCAGCTCGCCAGGCTTCTTCTTGGCCAATGCGATGAGCTCCTGCAGGTTCTTGGCCGGCAGATTCGGTGCAACGGCCAGGATGGCGGGAGCCGACATCACCATGGAAATCGGCTCGAAGCTGCCTTGCACGTCCCACTTCAGTCCCTTGTAGACGAAGCTGGCCATGGAGATCGGGGCCGCTGCCAGCAGCAGCGTGTACCCGTCGGGTGCTGAACCGGCAACCACTTCCGAAGCCAGGTTGGACCCGGCGCCGGCCCTGTTCTCGACGATGAAGGGCTGGCCCGTTTGTGCCTGCAGTCGCGAGGCGAGCAGCCGCGCCACCACGTCGGTCGGGCCGCCGGCCTGGTAGCCGACGACGATGCGCACAGGCTTGGCCGGATAGCTGGCTGGCGGATGCTGGGCCTGGGCCGTGCCGTACACGCTCAACGAGGCGGCGGCCAGCAGGCAGGTCATGCGTAAAGCCATGGTCTTCTCCTGGTGTTGTAGTTCGGCCAGCGTCACTGCCCCTTGGGCGGGCGCTGCGGGAAGGTGCGCTCGAAAACGCCTTCGGCGATGCGGTTCTTCAGCATCTCGATGGAGCCACCGGCGATCATCCAGCCGCGGATGCGGCGCACGCAGTACTCGACAATCGACTCCTGGCTGTAGCCCGTGCCGCCCATCACCTGCAGGGCCTCGTTGGCAACGTCCCAGCCGGCCTGGTTGCAGGCGAGCTTGGCCAAGGCCGTGCTCTGCGCCGAGGGCAAGCCATGCTCGCCTTCCAGGGCGGCCTTGTAGAGCAGGAGCTGCGCGGCTTCGAGCTTGAGCTTCATCTCTGCGAACTTCCACTGGATGCCCTGGAACTCGCAGAGCTCGCGGCCGAACTGCCTGCGCGTCATCGCATGCTCACGGGCCAGGTTGAAGCAGTGGCGACCCAGCGCCAGCGACCGCGACGAGTTGCCCAGCCGCTCGACGTTGAAGCCGGAGATCTGCTTCTTGAAGCCGCCCTCGCCGAGCAGGATGTTCTTCTTCGGGATGCGGCAGTTCTCGAAGTAGAGCTGGCTCCAGGTTTCGCCGCTCATGAACGCCGAGGGCGTGCCCACCTGGAACCCAGGCGTGCCCCGCTCCACCAGCACCGAGCCGATCCCGCCCACCCCGGGACCGAAGCGCACGTAGATGAGGAACAGCTCGGCTTCCGGGCTGTGTGTCGAGAACACCTTGCTGCCATCGATCACGACCTCGTCGCCCTCGATGCGGGCCGTCGTGCGCAGCTCGGTGACGGCGGAGCCGGCTTCGGGTTCGCTCATGCCCAGCGCGATCAGCTTCTTGCCGGCCAGCAGGTCGGGCAGGAAGCGGTCCTTCTGCTCGGCGGAGGCGTACTCCACGAACGTGCGGATGGGACCGAAGTTGCCCGCCTGGACGATGTCCGCGCTCTTGGGGCACACCAGGGCAACCTCCTGGATCGCCAGCACCGCGTGCATCAGCGTGCCGCCCTGGCCACCGTCCTTCTCCGGGAACGCAATGCCCAGCAGTCCCTGCTCGGCCAGCATCTGGGCGGCTTCCCAGGGGAAGTGCGGCGAGTGAGCCCGCTCAAGCGCCCCCGCAGCGAGCTTGTCACGCGCAAAACGGGCAACGGCGTCGGCAAAAGCCTGGTGTTCTTCGCTCAGTTCAAAGTTCATGGCGGTTTCCTGGACAACGCGATTCGTGTGACGGAATCTTGATCCGGGACAGCGCAAACGAGAACTTCGCATTGCACGCGGAGCAATGCAAAAAAGTCATGCCTAAGACGTGAGGAAGCTGCTTTCTCGCATCCAGGAGGACTGACTTCTTGTCATGCCATCATTGCGCCGAAATGACTGCACAGCTTCTCTTCCCGTCATGGCCAGACGAATCCCGCCCTTGAACCCGCTGCGCGTCTTCGAGGTCGTGGCCCGCACCCAGAACCTCACGACGGCGGCGCAGGAGCTGCACGTCACCCAGTCGGCCGTGAGCCGCCAGATCGGCACGCTGGAGTCATACCTGGGGGTCGAGCTGTTCAAGCGCGTGCGCCACGGCGTCGTCCTGACCCGGGTCGGGCAGTCGTTCGCCAGCGAGATCGTTCCGGCGTTCGAGGCCATTGCCAGCGCCACGGAGCGCCTGGTGAAGGGCACGAGCCAGGGCGCGCTGCGCGTGAGGACCTACACGACGTTCGCCGCCAAATGGCTCATCCCGCGGCTGCCGGAGTTCAAGCGGCTGTATCCGAACATCGACGTGCGCATCACCACCGCGGTGCCTGACGTCGACTTCGCCCGGGATCCCGTGGACGTCGCGATCCAGTATGGCGACGGCCGCTGGCCCCGCACGCAAACGGACTTGCTGTTCCTGGACGAGATCGAACCGGTGTGCTCGCCCGGGTTCCTGGCGGAGCATGCCCCTGATCCACAGCATCCTGAGCCGGTGCTGGGTCAGCGCCTGCTGGTGTCGCATTACCGGCGCATGGACTGGGAAGACTGGCTGTCCGCCACGGGTCTTGCGGCCTGTGCCGAGGCAGCGGAGCGCATGAGCTTCAGCAGCTCGGTGTTGACCTGGCAGGCTGCGAAGGACGGATTGGGTATCGCGATGGGCCAGACGGCCCTGCTGCGGCCCGAGCTGGAGTCAGGGCAGCTGGTGTGCCCGTTCGGCCGGCCGCTGCAGCGCGACAAGGGCCACTACCTGGTGCGGCCCGAAGTGCAGCGGGCCTCCAAGAAGGTCACGGCGTTTCGCGAATGGCTGCTGGAGAGTGCGGCCAACTTCGTGGCAGCCAGTTCCGACATACGTTGAGACAACGAGCTTCTCCGCGAGCCGCGCTGTGATCTGGATGGTGCGACGGCGTTCATCGCCATGCATGGCGCACCAGCCAGCGTTGTGTGTGCACCTATAGGTTACGGCACAAGATCAGCAATGGACGCGGCGCTGTCGAGCTCCCAGAGCCGCTTGAGCAGTGATCGGGCGCCATCACTGCCGATGACGGGGGAGGCAAGTTCCATGAACTTCTCGCCAAGCTCATCGTCGGAAAGAGGCTGCTCTGGATCTCCCTTGCGCGTTGGCTGGAAGAATTCTTCCTTGTTGCCATCGCGCGTTTCGATGACAACGCGCGCTGCCCGCTGTCCGGGGAAGCGTTGGTCCAACTCGGGGTCGGTTTCCAGGGTGATGCGCTCCATCAAGGATCTTGTGACCGGGTCGTCCAGCCGCGGCGACTCGAATGCGGACAGCCGCACGCTGCCGTGCACCAAGGCAGTCGCGACCACGTAGGGAATGCTGAAGCGCGCCTCTGCCGCGGTGCTCGGTGCCGGGTTTCCCGCCACTGCGAGGGCTGGGCCATACGTCGCGATCCGGATGCGGGCAATCTGCTGCGGTGTCACACCCATGCGCCTTTGCAGTGCGAGCGCGCCATCGATAGGCGCAAAGGTGTGCCCGCAGCAAGCATGATTCTTGAAAGTCATGCTGTTGATATGGAACTTGGCTCCAAGCGTCTGCGTCGCTGCTGCCCAGTCAGGGCCGTCGCTCATGGCGCGGCCGATACCCGCTTCGCCATCGACGACATCCAGCGATCCGGTGACGCCGGCGCCTGCCAATTGGGCTGCGAGCAAACCGCCTTCCGCCGCCCGCCCAGCATGCAATGGCTTGGACATGGAGTCCGATCGGAAGGCCTGCTGCAGGCCGGCCGCGAAAGTCGCGCAAGTCGCCAGTGCGTGCGCGAACCGTGTTGCGTCAAGCTGGTAGAGAGTGGATGCCGCTGCAGCGGAGCCGAAGGTGCCCACCGTGCCCGTGTTGTGCCAGTAGCGATAGTGAGTGCGCCCCATCGCGGCACCGATGCGGGTGGAGATCTCATAGCCGGCCACGACGGCCTTCAGGAACTGCGCGCCGCTGCAGCCAAGTTCCTGACCCACAGCCAAGGCGGCTGCGATCGTGGGTGCCCCTGGGTGGTAGATCGCTTCCCTGTAGATGTCATCGACCTCGACGGTATGAGCAGCAGTGCCGTTCACCAGAGCGGCCGCGCGGGCCGTAGCAGGCCGCCCCAGCGCCAGCCGTGCGCGGCCACGGTCAAGGTCGTCCACCAGGGCCTGCTCCATCAACTTGGCAGGCGCCGCCACGGCGCCGGGAAGCAAAGCCGCATACCAGTCGATGACCGCCCGCTTGGCGTGGTACGCCACATCACCGGGCAATGAACTGGCGGTCAGCTGGGCGCCGAAGTCGGCAAAGGCTTGAACTACGGTCATCTCTTTTCCAAAAGGTCTGGGTCGTCTGCAATAGTGCTTCGCAATCGCGGATTCAGGTACTTCCCATTTGTCGCGCTGTCATGACATTTAGTCATGGCAAGGGTGTAGCACCCGTTCAGCCCCGACCAGGCGTCGTCATGGCCTTGAAATGCCAGCAAGCCAAGCAGGAAGGCACGGCTTCAAAGACCGTGTTGTCCGCATCGCAACCTCAGCGTTTCTCAATGACTGGAGCTGCTGCCGGCACGGTGGCGCAGGCCCAGGCCCAGACGGCTGCCGAGTCCCACCAGCAGGCCCATGGTCCAGAACACGCCACTTGCGCCCACGAGGCCACCGGCGGCGCCGAACAACATCGGCATCGCGACACTGGAGAGGTTGATGACCATGAGCCGCATGGCCACCGCTTCCCCGTGCCGATGCAGCGGCGTGATCTGGTGCAAAAGGCTCATGACCATGGGTTGTACGACGCCAAGGACCATGCCAATCAATGCCGAGCACGCGCCCATTGCAAGCGCTGACTGGGCCAATGGATAGGACACCAGCACGATCGCCGTGGCAGCCATGGCTCCGACCATGAGTACCCATTCCTGAAACCGGGCCGCAATCAATGGCAAGGCCAACCGGACCACGAACACGGCTACGGCAAAACTGCCCAGGATGCTCCCGATGACCGACGCTGGCAGCCCGCGCTCGTGCCCGAGCACGGGCACCATGAAGCCGTGGACGTCCCAGGCCGCGGCCATGCACCAGTTCATCAGCAGCAGGCGCCGAAAGTTCGGCTCCCGCCACAAATCCCAGGACGTGCCGGGCGTACCGGCAACAGAAGGCGGGTCGTTGGGCAGTTCCTGCACGCAGCGAACCAGCAGCCACGCCAGAATCGGCAACACGGCCAACAGCCCGAACGCGGCCCGGTAGCCCGCGTGGTCGATGACCAAGCCGGCTGCCACAGGCCCCAGGAAATTCGAGATGCCGGGTGCCGTCGATAGCCACGCAAAGGCTTGCCTGAGCTGCCGTGTCGACGATGCAGCCCGGCCCACATGCCGCTGCAGCGCGATGGTGGCTGCGCCTATCGCACCGCCGGTGAGCAGCGCACTGGCGCACAGCACCGGATACACGGGCCATGCCGCTGCGAAGCCTGCACCCAGCGTGGCAACGGCCACGCTGCAGCCCAGCGGCAGCCTCAGACCGTGGCGGTCCACCAGGCGGCCCACCGGCAGTGCCAGGACCACCTGTGCCAGGGCAAACAGTGCCACCAGCAGACCGATGGCCGCCTTGCCATACCCCAAGCCCAGCGCCAGCAGCGGGGCGGCCATGCGGCTGCCGGTCATTGCAGCATGCAGGGCGACGTACCCTGCAATGAGTCGGGCCAGGTCCGCGCCCTGGTTCCTCTGAGGTACTTCGGACATCACCGCAATCCCGGCGCGACATCTGGCAGAACTGCGCGCTCCTCGAGGCGCTGCGACATGGCCGATCGAATCATGGGAACACTATAGAAGTTTAGGAAACTCAGTATCCTGCCACTGGGCGCAAGGCGCTCTCAACGTCATGGGAGCCCAAACCCGGAGGCCATTGCCGCAGCAGGCTCCCTGCTGTCCAAACAAGTTTCGAATGCACCGGGCTTCAGGCGGTTCCGGTTGGCCATTTCAACAGCAGCCGCAAGCCACGGAGGGGCCTTTTCGCAGTGTCAGCGCCATGCCGGGGACAGCCTTTCCGGGCGCTGCCCCTTACGACGTCAGCCCTTGACGAAACTCGAGGACCGCGCGCCGCAAGACGTGTGGGATACCTTGCGCACGTGCTGTCCGCCCTGGCACTGGGGCGTGGCGAACCTTCTCACCCGGCACTGGCGCGACACGCCGCAGGGCACGGAAGTGGAGTTCTGGCTGGCAGCCGATGACGGCGCGTGCCCCGCACGAAGTGTCCGGTATTGGCCTGTTGGGCGCCTCAGGTACCGCGCAAGACGGGACGACTGGCTCTGCGGGTTCTCGAAGTTGAATGCGTGCTTGACGCTGCTCAGCGGTTCGCGCCATGTCGGCCCCGGTCCCCTGCCCGATTGTCCATTCAAACAAGCCAGCGGTACGCGAGACACCAGGGCAATAATCCTCCACTGTCGCAACACCACCGCACCCGTTGAGGGAGCAACACGACCATGCCGACCAAGAAAGCCGCCACAAGCAAGGTGCCTGCCAAGAAGGCCGCTGCGAAGAAGTCCTCTCCCGCTGCCAAGAAGGCCGCCGCGAAGAAGGCGCCGCAGCCGGTGGCTGCAACCACGTTCCGCACGAAGATCGACCTGGCCAACCTCGCGGTCGGCGCCAAGACGGTCAAGCAGCTCGCCCGCGCGGTGGCCAAGCTGGCGCAGACGCTGGCCAGGATGGATGAGAGCGGCGCCGTGCAGCTGGAGCAGCCCGTGAGCCCCAAAGGCGCGCACCTGGCCACGACCGACGCCAAGGCCGCCAAGCGCTTCGGCATGGAAGAAGGCCGCGCCCCGCGTGGTGCCAAGACCGCTGTACCGGCGGCCAAGAAAACCGCGGGCGCAGTGCAGGCATCCGCAGCGCCTGCGCCCGCGAAGAAAGCGGCTGCCAAGAAGGCGGCTGCGAAGAAGACGCACGCCCAGGCCACGCCGGCGCACGAGCCGCGCGCAGCTGACGCCGTCGACGTCACCGTGACGGCCAAGCGTGCAGCCCAGAAGGCCGCAACCAAGAAGGCGCCCGCCAAGAAGGCTGCAGGCAAGAAGGCGTCGCGCAGGACGGGTGCGGCCAGCGGCTCGAACGAGCCCGCGCGTGCTGCGGACGGGGCATCCGCCGCAGCTCCCGAGGCCCTGCCGGCCACCGATACGCCGGGCGCCGAGGCCACCGCGTCCTGATACCGCAACGCCGATGGAAGCGCCCTGCTCCCGGCCCTGCCGGCTTTCGTCATCCGGCGCAGGGGCTTGCATGCACTGGCCGTTCAAGCCACCAACGAAGGAGGAACATTTCGGCATGGCCATGGAGGATGGCGGCATGAGACAGCTGCGCGTGACCATTCCAGACGGCGTCGAGTTCGCGGACCTGTGCCTGTCGCGCGACGCGGGAGATGGATTGCTGCGCTTCAAGATGGCACCCATCGAGGCCATCTGCGAGGCCAGTGACCTGGACCTTGACGCGATCGTGCAGGGCCCGCGGCCGCTGGTGGGGCTGCTGATCGCCGCCTGGTACGAGGCCCATCTCGCACAAGGCGGCGCGCCGGACCCGGTACAGGAAGACCTCATCGAAGAGGCCCGACTGGAGATGGAGCACGGCGGCGGCTTCACGTATCCGCCGGGACACGCCTGAGGCTCGATACCCCACCCAGCGCAGCGTGTTGCACAAGACAGCTTGCGGCGGCGGCCAATCGGCGCTTCCATGCGGCCTTGCCTCACCACAGGAGGGCCCATGGACCTGAGCTCCCCCGCTTTCGCCGCCCATGGCGAGATCCCCGCCATCCATACCTGCGAAGGACAGGACCGCGCACCGGCGCTGGCCTGGCACAACCTGCCGGACGGGACCCGGAGCCTGGCGCTGGTGGTGGACGACCCGGACGCGCCCGATCCCGCCGCCCCGCAGCGCACGTGGGTGCACTGGGTGCTCTACAACATCCCATCCGACACGGGCGGACTGCCCGAAGGCGGCGCAGCGCCCCAGGGCGCCCTCGACGGGCTCAACGACTGGCAGCGCAGCGGCTACGGCGGCCCGTGCCCGCCCATCGGACGGCACCGCTACTTCTTCAAGCTCTACGCCCTCGACGCGGTGCTGCCCGCCCTGCCGCAGCCGACCAAGGCGACACTGGAGCAGGCCATGCAGGGCCATGTGCTGGCGCAGGCGCAGCTCGTGGGTACCTACCAGAAGCGCGGCAAGTCGAAGCCTTGAGCATGTTCCGGTGCCGTTACCGGCCGAGCCACAGGCACTGCCGCGGCCGGCGCCGCAGCGGTGCCCCGGGTTGAGGCCGAGCAGTCTCGCGGCCCGATCATCTGCGCTGCGATCGGACGGCCGAGCGGCTTCACCGCCGGCGTGCCGGCCTGGGCCGGATACCGGCGAGCTCGATGCGCAGTGCCTCGCGGTCGAACTGCGGATCCACCAGGTCGGGCAGCCACTGCAGGCGCTCGTGGAGGTGCAGCGCCGCGGCGTAGACCGCCATCGACACCGACGGGTCGCCACGCTCGAGCTTGATGATGGTGGGTGCCGAGACGTTGATCTGGGCACCCAGCTCGCGGATCGTCATGCCGCGGCGCTCACGCGCCAGGCGCAGGTTCGCGCCCAGCGACGAGAGCGCCTGGGTGATCGGCAGGGGCATCTCGCTGGTGATCTTCGGGGCGCGCGGCATAAGCGTTATTTGAACAAATAACGCAAGCAAAATCAATTTAAATTGAACAACGCACGGCGCCGGAGCTGGCGCATGGAAGGCGTCCCGCGCGAATGCCTGCTGCTCCTGCTCCAGCCGCGTGCCCGGTGATGAAGAGGGGCCCCTCACTTCCTGCTGGCCGCGGCGTGCGTGCTGGCCCTGACTGGCTGCGACACGGACACGCTGCCCGGCGTGGCGCCAAGGCAGGTTCCGGCTGCCGTGGCAGCGGCCGACCCGGTAACGGGCTTCGAGCCGTGCCGCCAGTTCTTTCCTGGCGTGCTGCCCCGGGTGCCGAAGCTGCAAAAGCGCCAGCCGCGCGAGCTCTGCTACGGCACCTTCGCCGATCTTCATCCGGGCCGCGGCAAGAGGCCCGTGTTCGTGGCGGAAAAGCTCACCGCGGCGCAGCTGGCCGACACTGCCGACGAGGCGCGAACGAACCGCTTCTTCACGGACGAGCAGCTGCCACACGCAGAGCGCGCCACGCGTACAAGGGATCAGGTCCGCCGCGCGAAAGGTGCAGTCGATGTCTTCGCCAGGTTGGCGCACGGTGCCAGTGGCGCACAGGTCATCGGCCCGGACGGCCATGGGTGCCTTCGCACCTTTTCAAGCTGGCCGATGACCAAGAGGCGAATCGAGCCGGGGCGCATTGGAGCGAGAACAGCAACGAGGCGCGCGGGCAAGCCCATTGCCTACACCGGGCGCCGTGCGGCGCACCGGCATCGGGTTCCTCCCCGGCATCTCCCGCAAGGACTGATACCGCGTCCGCTTTGGCAACTTCGGCAAGCATAGCCATGCCCTGCCCGGCAGCTTCCAGCGACTCACGGATGGCGAGATAGTTCGCATCGATCCGCATGACTGGAAAGTGGTGGTCGGCAGCGGTCACTTGCCTGAGCATGCCTGCCTCTACTGCCCGAAATGCGTGCGGCGCCACGGCATGACCTTCATTGCGGCTGCAGGTTGATAGAACGCGCCACGGCCCGGTAGCGCTCGATCTCGGCGGCGTAGAACCTGGATGCCTCGGACAGTGGCATGGGCTGCGCCACTGCCTGGCCCTGCTTTTCCAGCTCGGCGCGCACCTTGGGCTCGGCCAGCACCTTGCCCAGCGCCTGGTGCAGCTTCACGACGACGGCCTCGGGCGTGGCGCGCGGCACCATGTAGCCGGTCCAAATGCTGTAGTTGAAACCCTTGAGCTGGCGGCTCTCGTTGACGGAGGGCATCTCCTTCATCACTTCCAGCCGCGCAGGCTCCAGCGTCGCCAGCGCCAGCACGCGCCCCTCAGCTGCCATGCCCACCAGCGGTGCGCCGTAGGGCAGGATGGTGAAGTCGAGCTGTCCACCCATCAGGTCCTGCAGCAGTGGCGCCCCGCCCTTGTAGGGAATGTGCACCAGCTGCAGGCCCAGGCTCTTGGCCATCTGCTCCGTGATGAGGTGGTAGAACGAACCGATGCCCACGCTGCCGTAGGTCAGCGGCCGGTCCTTGGAGGACTTGCGCGCAAGGTCGACAAGCTCGTCCACGGTCTTCACCGCCAGGCCCTTGCGCGCCATGATGACCAGCGGAGCAACCGCCACGGGCTGGATCAGCCGGAAGTCCTCGGCCTTGAGCTTGACGCTGGCATTAGCCAGCGGCGAGAGGATCACTTCATTGGGCGAGCCCTGGTAGAGGTAGTGGCCATCGGCGGAGGCCGCGAGCACCTTCTGGGCCGCCAGGGCGCCGCTGACGCCCCCAAGGTTTTCAACGATCACCGGCTGGCCCAGCAGTTTCGCCAGCGGTTCGGCCACGGTGCGGGCAGTCACGTCAGAGGTGCCGCCCACGGGGTACGGCACCATCAGCGTCACGGGCTTGCTCGGGTACGGCGTATCAGCCTGGGCGGCACCGGCCAGCAGCGCGCCGGCAGTGAGCAGGAGGGAGCGGCGTTGGATGTTCATGGCAATCCTGGGCAGCGGGTGCATCAGAAGCGGTGCAGCAAGCCAACGGCGGCGTTGCTGGCGGAGCCTGCGGCAGCCAGCCGATTGGTCGGGTCGTTGGTGATGCCGAAGGCAGCGACGTTAGGGCGGCCGTTGAAGCTGGCGTTCGAGTCGGCCGCATGGGCATAGCGTGCGTACAGCAACGTGCGCCTGGAGACGTTGTAGATCGCCCCCACGTTGTAGAGCCGCACGGTGCCGCGGCCTTCCGGCTTGGGCGCGCCGGTAGCGTACGCGTTGCCGTCGTCTTGGCCGTAGCCGCATTGAGCGGTAAAGGACCAAGCCCCCACCGGGACCACCACACCGGCCACGATGCCTTGCATCCTGGCTTGAGGACCGGTGGAGAGCTCGTTGCGGTGCTCGTAGTAGGCGGCCGACAGCGCGGCCACCCCCAGGTCGTAGCGCAGCGCCCCGTAGAGCCCGCGCTGCTGCGCGCTGGCGGCGGCATTCTGCCCGCCCTGGTGGTAGGCCAGCGTGGCCAGCACCGGGCCCGACTGGTAGCGCAGCAGCGCTTCGGTATCGCTCCTGCGCGTGCCGCCCCCTGCGGTGGCCAAGCGCTCACCCGGTGCGACGGCAACCATGGCGTCGAAGCCGGCAAGGCGCGGCGTGGTGTAGCTCACCATGTTGTCGAGCCGCACCTGGTCCAGGTTGGACAGCAGGAACGGCGTGATGGGCGAGAAGTTGGAGGCGAAGTCGGCATCGGTGGGCACCATGGCGTCGAGCATCGGCGTGTTCTGCCGGCCCAGGCGCACCTCGCCCAGCATCGCGGAGCCCAAGCCCACCCAGGCCTGGCGGCTGAACAGCCGCGACGCGGTGCCCGTGTCCACCGCGAAACCGCTCTCCAGCGCGAAGCTGGCCTTGAGCCCGCCGCCCAGGTCCTCCTGCCCACGCAGGCCCCAGCGCGAGGACGCGCCGCTGCCGCTGGCCACGCGGTTGACCGTGCCCGTGTCGCTCACGCGCACCCGCTCGACACTGGCGTCGATGAGGCCGTAGATCGACACACTGCTTTGAGCCCGGGCCGGGGCACTGGCCAGCCCGGTGACCGCGGCGGCCAGTCCGGCCAGTACGGCGGGGGAAGTGAAGGTGAAATGACGCACGGGTTGTCTCCTGGGGCGTTGGATTTCTGTGCGGGCGCTCTCTCGGGCCCGGTGCCGGTACAGGCTTGGCGGCCGCCGCGAGGGCACGTCACCAGGCTGTCACGGTCAGGATGCTAGGCAGGCAGGCCGTATACCGGGAGGCAGAAAAACGTGTTCATGACAACCAAATGCCGTCACTAGACCCTCCAGAGGGAAGTTTGTGCGTTGTGTCAGTTCAGGCTGTCGAAACGCCAGCGCATCGCGCCTTATGCGGCAACGCGTGCGCTTGGCGCTGACAGAGGCCCTGCGCAGACTGCGCGGCGTTGATTCACGACCTCAAGGAGACCCCCATGCAGCCCACGGCCTACCCGACCACCGTGTACCTCGGCGCCCAGAACGCCATCCGCCTGGTGCGGCGCCTCGGCCTGTCCGCGTGCATCGCCGGCGTGGCCGAGCGCATCCGTGCGGACTTCGGGCGCTGGCAGGAGTTCGAGAAGACCGCCCGTGTCGCCAGCCACTCGAAGGACGGGGTGATCGAGCTCATGCCCGTGGCCGATGCCGCGCAGTTCGCCTTCAAGTACGTCAACGGCCACCCGAAGAACACCCGCGACGGGCTGCCCACGGTGATGGCCTTCGGCGTGCTGGCCGACGTGGACACCGGGGCGCCGCGCTTCCTGAGCGAGCTCACGCTGACGACGGCCATCCGCACGGCCGCCATGTCGGCCGTGGCCGCCCAGGCGCTGGCACGCCCTGACAGCCGCGTGATGGCGCTCATTGGCAACGGCGCGCAGTCCGAGTTCCAGGCCCTGGCCTTCCGCGACCTCGTGGGCATCCGCGCGCTGCGGGTGTTCGACGTCGATGCAGCGGCAACGGCCAAGCTGGTGGCCAACCTGCGCGGCCAGGCGCTGGAGGTGACGGTGTGCGCCAGCACCGCCGAGGCCGTGCGCGGTGCCGACATCGTCACCACCGTCACCGCCGACAAGGCCAATGCGACCATCCTCACGCCGGAGATGATCGAACCGGGCATGCACGTCAACGCCGTGGGCGGCGACTGCCCGGGCAAGACCGAGTTGCACCGCGGCGTGCTGGAGGCGGCCGCGGGCGTGTTCGTGGAGTTCGAGCCGCAGACGCGCATCGAGGGCGACATCCAGCAGATGCCCGCCGACTTCCCCGTCACGGAGCTCTGGCGCGTGCTCGCCGGCCAGGCCTCCGGGCGCCGCGGCGCAAACGAGGTGACGGTGTTCGACTCGGTGGGCTTCGCGCTGGAGGACTACTCGGCGCTGTGCTTCATGCGCGATGCGGCGCAGGCGCTGGGCCTGGGCGAGGTGATCCGCCTGGTGCCCGAGGCAGCAAACCCGAAGGACCTGTTCGGCGTGCTGGGCACCGGCAGCGCTGCCATGGCCGCTGCGACACAGGCCGTCAAGGTCCTGGCCGCCTGAGAGGCGTCAGCGGTAGGAGGCCAGCAGGATGCTGGTCTCCGTGGTGCGGATGCCCTTGACCAGCCGCACCCGCTCCAGCACATCGGAGAGCTCGCGCGTGGAGGCCACGCTCAGCTCGGCCAGCAGGTCCCAGCGGCCGTTGGTGTCGTGCAGCGCCACCACGGCCGGCTCGCCCAGCAGGCTGGCAAGCACCTCGCGCGTCTGGTTGCCTTCCACCAGCACGCCCATCCAGGCGCGCAGCTGCTGCGGCTGGGCATCGGGGCGCAGCTTGATCGTGTAGCCAACGATCACGCCATCGTCCTCCAGCCGGCGCAGCCGGTTGGTGATGGTGCCGCGCGAGACCGCGAGCTTCTTGGCCAGCACGGCGATGCCCATGCGCGCGTCCTGGCGCAGCAGGGTGATGAGGCGGTGATCGATGTCGTCCATGGGGCGGTTGAAAACAAGCGGCCCGCCATCGGCAGGCCGCAGACAAGCCGGGAAAGGGACGGCGGATGCGGCCCCTGCAGTCGGCACGTCACACCGGCGCGAGATGCGCCAGCGCACTGAATTTCGCAGCCTGCTCGATGACTTCGCCCGCGCACAACAGCAGGTCCTCGCGGAAGCGGCCGGCGGCGAGTTGCACGCCGGCGGGCAGGCCGCTGCTCATGCCGGTGGGCACCGACAGCCCGGGCAGGCCCAGCAGCGCGGTGGACAGCAGCGGGCTCTGCGCACGCAGGATCTGCTCGAAGCGCTCCTGCGAGCACAGATCGTCGTCGATCGGGAACGGCCGCTCCCACGAATTGGGCAGCAGCAGTAC
>JAEYPG010000730.1 GCA_023410975.1 Pseudomonadota bacterium | reverse complement strand
GTTCGGCGACATAGACCGCTGGGGCGCGATGCTGCGCTACATCAGCGAGCGCATCGCGCCGTCCTTGCGCGCCTCTCCCGTGCCTGTCGGCCTTCCTGCGACGGGGTAACTGCCGGATTTAGGCTGATTGCAGCTCCGGCAGCCACTGCATCGTCCCGCCGGCGTTGCCCATCCAATCCGGGACACGACCCGCGGGAAGGGCCGTGTCTCGCAACGGGGCGAATCAGGGGCTTGCCGGCTCGGTGGCGGCGGTCACTTCCATGCCGGCATCGCGGAGCACCTGAAGCAGCTTCGCGTGCAAAGCGGCGCCGGCCCCGTCACCGGCCTTGTTCGGCTTGAGCCTGAGCACGACCTCTCCGCTGGTCATCAGCTTGACACCGCCCTTGAGGGGGCCATCGACCATGGCGAGTGACAGGGTCTTTTGGCGACGACCGGCAGTCCCACCCGTTGCCGGTACCGCCCCATCCTCCCGCTCTTCCTCCAGGGCCGCGGGTGCTTTCCTGACACGCGTGAGGCGGTTGACCAGCTTCAACGCCTCCTTGAGCCCCTGCCTCTTGAACACGAGCGCCACCTGGTACGCCGAGCCCCGGCCGACGTTGCCGTCGAACAGCAGCTGCAGCAGCGACTCGGGCAACCGGCCGATGGCCATGTATTCGCTCACGCGGCTGCCGCTGCTGAGCCCGAAGCGGCGCGCGAGCACTTCGCCCGGCGGCGGCTCGCTGCCCTCGGCCCGATGCCGGTCCAGGAACTGGCACAGGCGCACGGCGATGTCGTAGATGGTGATCTCGCTGCGGCGATGGTTCACCTCGCGCGCAAGCACCGCCTCGTCCTCTTCCGACTTGCCCGGGGCCACCACTTCGACGCTCATGGCCTGCTTGCCGAGCTCGCGCAGCAACCTGCGCCGCGTGTGCCCTTCCCGCAGCGTGAGCTTGGTTTCGCCCGGCTCAGGCATGAGCACCTGCGCGTGCTGCAATTGCCCGTTCTCGGCGAGCGAGGCCTTCATCTCCTGCAGTCGCTCGGCGTTGAGGAACACCCGGGGCTGCACCGGGCTGTCCTGCAGGTCGTCCAGCAGCACCTCAAGACGCATCCCGACCTGGAGCGGCATGCCCGGCGTGAATCTGGGCAGCGCGGGAGCGGCCCCCGCGGCGGCACTGGAGGGTGCCGAGCCGACCAGCGCCGCGATCGGATGCCCCTGCAGGAGCGCCGCGTCCTGCGCGCCACCGGCCGTGATGGCTTCTTGCACGGTCCTGGCTTCGAGCCGCCTGGCCGCGTCGAACTTGTCGGCGTCCTGGCCGGAAGCTGTGCCTTGCTGGTTCTGGCCGATCTGCGCCATCAACCGCTCTTGCAGGCTGCTGCGCTTGATGCCCACGCCTGCGGCCGGAGCCGGTGTCTTGTTTGCCATGGTCAGGGTCTCCAAGCGTTTTCGTGCTCAGGGCCGAGCGGCCGTGGCTGCCCTGGGCGCTCGGCCGGCGGCAACCGTCCTCCCGGAACCCTTCCCGGTCTTCCTGGGCTTGGGTTCTGGCTTCCCCTTGATGGGCTGCTGCGACTCGCCGGCGGGCTCTCCCATGGGTTCCTGGCCCATGAGCACGAGCAACTCGTCGCGAACGTTCCGCATCGCCGACTTCGCGACCTTGTCCGTGAATGCCGTCACCGGCATGCCCGCCGGCGAGGCCGTGGGGAAGGACGTGCGCTTGGGCATCACGGCCTGGAGCATCTCCAGATGCGTGGCGCCGGGCAGCACGGTGCGCACCACCTTGTTGATGGCGAAATCCTCGTTCACCGTGACCAACAGGCGTACCAGCGGGGTGCGGCCCAGTTCCTGGCAGGTTGCCCGCAGCTCATCGGCGAACTCCTGCGTGGACTCCATGTCGTCATAGGCGGGGCGCACCGGCACCACCACCACATCCGCCGCGGCCATCGTGGCCTTGGTGGCGGGCGAGTGCTTGCTGGGCGGGCCGTCCACGACGATGTAGTCGTAGTCGTCGTTGAGCATGCCCAGCACGTCCGACAGCGGCACCTTCATCTCGGCAATGCTTACCGCTTCGGCGGGAAACCCGTTGCGCGCACGACCAATGAATTTCTTTGCGTTGTTCTGAGGGTCCGCGTCCACCACGACGACGCTGGCCCCATGTTCGGCGAGCACCGACGCCAAGTGCACCGACGTCGTCGTCTTGCCGACTCCGCCCTTCTGGTTCAGGACACCAATGACGGTCGCCATGACAAAGGCCTCTAAAAGTTATAGCGGGCGCAATTTTATGAATATCAGTTTTAGCGTCAAAAAAAACGCGTCGAGTTCTGCCATAGGCGGCAGTAGCTGGCGTTTGCGCACAACAGTGCTGCTGCTTTGCAGCGGTTGCGATCCGGCACCTGACGTTTCCCAGGCTGGGAAACCGGCCAGGATGCTTTTGTCGCGAGCTGACTTCCCCCTGCCAATGCAAGCAGGCCTTGGTCGCAACGCTGGGACTGATGCGGCCTTGATGGAGGGATCCGCTTCTTTTCAAAAGACCGAGGAACGAACCACCTTATCCGCACGCCGGCTGGAAGGTCGTTCGCAGTGCCGACGGCGAGGCTCTGCTCCACATGAGCTGCCGCGCAGGATGTTTTCCCAGGCTGGGAAACGGTCCGCAAGCGTGGAGCCGGCCGTTCAAGACATGAGGGCTGATGCCGGAAAGGTGGCGTTCAGAAGAGCGTGGGGACGCAGCGGCAACATGAGCCGGCTCAAGCTGCCCGTGCAGCGCAGCACATGCAGGAGAGAACCGGGAAAGCAGCGCGCCTGTTTCCCAGCCTGGGAAACGCATTCCATTCCCGGTCAGCAGGGCCTCGCATGCTGGAGCATGGGCGCCAACGCCCACCGGCCAGATCAGAGTGGCCGACCGTGGGGTTCGGATTCCGCCGTGCTGACGTGGAGGTTTCCCTGCCTGGGAAACCGGCCTTGGAGTTTCGGCGCCGTGCTTGATCTAAAGCCGCTGGCGGCGGACAGGACCGTTTCCCAGCCTGGGAAAACAGGCCATCCTTCGGCTCAGCCTGCGCGCACCCGTGCCCCGGGAGCGATCGTGGGCGGCGCGGCGTTGAGCGCGTCCATCGCGAATCCCGCGGCCGCCTTGTAGCGCGCCATGAAGGCCTCGCGTTCCGCGGCCGGGATCACGCGATCGATGTCGTCGAACACCCCACCGCAGCGTTCGTCCACCAGGCCCAGCAGGCCAAACGGGCCGGCGCCTCGGTTGCGCAGCACCAGCGCCGAGATGTCGGCGCACAGCTGGTCGTCGTAGCTGCGCAGCCCCGCAGGGTGGACACCATGCTGCACGAAGGCTGCGCCGAGCACGCGCGCATCCACGATGGCTTGGCTGGCCCCGTTGGAGCCCACCGGGTACATCACGTGCGCCGCATCGCCCAGCAGCGCCACGCGATGGTCCACCCAGCTGGGCACCGGGTCGCGGTCGATCATCGGGTACTCGAAGGCTTCACTGGCACCACGCAACATCGCCGGCACGTCGATCCAGCCGTAGTTCCAGCCTTCGAAATGGTGGATGAACTCCGCCACGTCGATACGCCGGTTCCAGTCGCCCTGCGCCCAGCCGCCGGAGTTGTCCACGGTGACTTCAGCGATCCAGTTGATGGTGGCCAGACCGGTGGCCGGATCGGGCTGGGAGATGGGATAGAAGACCACGCGGTGGCGCAAGCTGCCCAGCCCGACGAAAGAGGCTCCGGTACGGATGGGCACGCCGGGCGTGGTGCCGCGCCACATGATCGCACCGCCCCAGTGGATGGGTGGCTGCTCGGGGTACATCTGCGCGCGCACGGCCGAGTGCAGTCCGTCGGCGGCCACCAGCAGCGCACCCCTAGTTTCCTGCCGGGCGCCGTCCGGGGTCTCGATGACCGCCGTGACGCCATCGTCGTCGTTGCGGTAGCCGACCACCCGGTGCCCCAGGCGCACGGCATCCGGCCCCAGGCGCTCCAGCACCGCGCGGTACAGCAGCATCTGCAGCTGCCCGCGGTGCACCGCGTATTGCGGCCAGCGGTAGCCGGCAAGCAGGCCGCGCGGCTCGGCATAGACGTCCCGGCCGTTGCGGCCCACCAGGGCCCACTCGCGGGCCTGGATGCCGATGGCGTCGAGCATCTGGCCGCTCAGTCCCAGGTCGTACAGCTCGCGCACGGCATTGGGCTGCAGGTTGATGCCCACGCCCAGCGGCCGCAATTCGGCAACGGCCTCGTAGACCACGCAGGGCACGCCGACTTGGTGCAGCGTGAGGGCCAGGGTGAGGCCACCAATGCCGCCGCCGGCAATCAACACGGGCCCCGTTGAGGTACTGGACAAGGTCTCTGACATGGGCGGATTTTCACCGCGCTGGTTCGCAGCACCGGGGTACTGGGCTGGAGCCCAGGCCTTTGGCATGCCGCCTTGGTCCACCACATGGGCCGGTTTTCATGATGCAGGCGCACGCGCGATGGACGGTGCCGGGGGGCCGTGCTCGGCCTGGTACAGCGCAAGAAGATCAGCCTGGATGTGGAATCGGTATCGAAGCGCTGTGCGAGTTCCTTCGGCGCAGGCACATCCTGGCGTCAGCCAAAGCACTGCTCCATGTCGATTGCCACAAATCAGCTTCAAGAAAATGACATGAGATTAGTTCGCTTATCAAAGGTGAAGAACAGCATCCGGTCCTTGGCTTGACGAGCGAACCACGCCATCCGGCCCAGGCTCGGCTGCAGGCTCCAGCAAGCGCTCCACCAAGCGCTCCACCAAGCGCTCCACCAAGCGCCTGCGCGGGGCAATGCCGCGGGCGGTCAGCGTCGCTACGACGGCGCGCAGGGTCGAATCGGGTGCAAGAACGGCTCAACAGCGAACACGGCGCACGCGCGGTTCGATCCGGGCGTTGAAGCCAAGGGTTAGCCCTCTAATCAAGTCATCATACGAATTCATATGATGACTTCATCGTTTTACCGAGCGGCCTGATGAGCAACACGCTGATTGCCCAACCGCGCCGCCGACTCCATGAAGCTCGCCTGTATTGCCGACGATTTCACCGGCGCCACCGACCTGGCCAACAACCTCGTGCGCGCGGGCATGCGCGTGGTGCAGACCATCGGCGTGCCGCCGGGCGTGAACCACATCGACGCGGATGCGGTGGTCGTTGCCTTGAAGTCGCGCACCAGCCCTGCGGCCGAGGCGGTCGCCGAGTCGCTTGAGGCGCTGCGCTGGCTGCTGAGCCTGGCACCCGCGGACACGCCGCCGCAGGTCTACTTCAAGTACTGCTCCACCTTCGACAGCACCGCGCAAGGCAACATCGGCCCGGTGAGCGAGGCGCTGATGGCCGCGCTGGCGTGTCCGCTCACGATCGCCACGCCGGCCTTTCCCGACAACGGCCGCGCGGTCTTCAAGGGGCACTTGTTCGTCGGCGACGCGCTGCTGAGCGAGTCGGGCATGCAGCACCACCCGCTCACGCCCATGACCGATCCCAACCTGGTGCGGGTACTGCAGTCGCAGTGCACGCGGCCGGTGGGCCTGGTCGAGTACCGCACGGTGTTGGCCGGGGCCCAGGCGATCCGCCAGCGGCTTGACGCGCTGCGCACGGCCGGCGTCGGGCACGCCATCGTCGATGCCGTCACCAACGAGGACCTGATGCGCATCGGCGAAGCCGTGGCCGAACTGCCGCTGGTCACGGCAGGATCGGGCTTGGCGATCGGGCTGCCGCCGCGCTGGGGCTTCGCGCCCAATGAGCACGCGGCGCGGTTGCCGGCGGTGCATGGTCGGCGCGCGATCGTTTCAGGCAGCTGCTCGCTGGCGACGAACCAGCAGGTGCGGGCCTTCATCGACGCCGGCGGCGCCGCGCTGGCCATCGACCCGCTGCGCCACGCCGAGGGCCATGACGTTGTCGGGGAGAGCCTGGCCTGGGCGCGCGAGCACATGGCGCGCACGCCGGTGCTGATCTACTCGACCGCCGAGGCCGGTGCCGTGAAAGCGGTGCAGCAGCGGCTCGGCGTGCAGCATGCCGGCGAGATGACGGAACGCTGCCTGGCCGCCATCGCCTGCGGGCTGGTCGATCTCGGCGTGGGGCAGCTCATCGTCGCCGGCGGCGAGACCTCGGGCGCGTGCGTGCAGGCGCTGGGCATCCAATCCATGCAGATCGGTCCGCAGATCGACCCCGGCGTGCCGTGGTGCCATGCCCATAGCACGGTGGCCCCGGGCGGCCTGCACATCGCACTCAAGTCCGGCAACTTCGGCGCTGCCGACTTCTTCACGAAGGCCTTCGAGATGCTCGCGGCCGCGCCCACGCGATGAACGAGAGCACCCTGCGGGAGGAGATCTGCGCCGCCGGGCGCTCGCTGTTCGAGCGCGGCTACGTGCACGGCACGGCCGGCAACATCAGCGTGCGGCTGGAAGATGGCAGCTTCCTCATCACACCCACCGACGCCTGCCTTGGGCGTCTTGAGCCGCAGCGGCTGGCGCATGTCGGCATCGACGGCCAGGCGCTGGGCGGCGACCGCGCGAGCAAGACGCTGACGCTGCACCGGCGCATCTACGCCGCGGACAGCGCGGCGCGCTGCGTCATCCACACGCACTCCACGCACCTGGTGGCGCTGACGCTCAGGGGCGTGTGGCGGCCCTCGGACATCGTGCCGCCCATCACGCCCTACTACGTGATGAAGGTGGGCCATGTGCCCCTGATCCCGTACCACCGGCCCGGAGACCCCAAGGTGGGCGACCTGGTCGCGCAGGCCATCGCGGCGGGACTCGCGGCGCACAAGCCGCTGCGCGCGGTGATGCTGGACCGTCTGGGGCCCAACGTCTGGCACGACTCGCCGGCAGCGGCCATGGCCGTGCTCGAAGAGCTGGAGGAGACGGCCCGCCTCTGGCTGATGACCGGGGCCGCACCGTTGCCGGATGCACAGCTCGCCGAGCTGGCCAGCACCTTCGGCGCCCGCTGGTAGCCGCCCATTCCCTCATCGCACCGCCCACCATGCTGAACTTCTCCGCCAACCTCTCGATCCTGTTCACCGAGCTGCCTTTTACCGAGCGCTTCGCTGCCGCACGCCGCGCCGGCTTCTCGGCCGTCGAATGCTGGTTCCCTTATGAGCACAGTGCATCCACGCTGCAGCAGCTGCTCGACGACAACGGCCTGACGCTGGTGGGCATCAACACCGCGTCGGGCGAGGCCGGCCAGTGGGGACTGGCCGCACTGCCTGGCCATGAGGCGGCCTTCGATCGCTCGGTGCAGCAGGCGCTGGACTATGCGCAGGCGCTGGGCCGGCCCGCGGTGCACGTGATGGCCGGCCTCGCGGGGCACGTGCCGGCCGCCGACGCGCAGCGCAGCTACTGCGCCAGCCTGGAGAGGGCCGTGCGGCTGGCCGAGGGCACCGGCGTGCGGCTGCTGATCGAGCCGCTGAACGGCCGCGACCGTCCGGGCTATTTCCTCAACAGCGCCGACCAGGCCGCGGACGTGATCGAGCGCACCGGCCTGGGAAGCCTGCGCATCATGTTCGACTGCTACCACGTGCAGGTGCAGCAAGGCGACGTCATCACGCGGCTGAAGCGGCACTTCGCCAAGATCGGCCACATCCAGATCGCCGGTGCGCCTTCGCGTGGCGAGCCAGACCGTGGCGAGCTCAACTACACCGAGATCCTGCGCGAGATCGACCAGCTCGGGTGGAGCGGCCACATCGGCGCGGAATACAAGCCCAGCGGTCCGACCGCCGAGAGCTTCGGCTGGCTCGACGAGCTGCGGCGCCTGGGCATCGTCGCCTGACACGGCCTGCAGCCACGGCAGCGCCACGCGCGCCCACGCGAATCCTTGTCCCAGCCTCTTCGGTGCCCTTCGCCGCACCGTGGCACTTCCTTTCCCACGACAAGCCCATCAAGCCAGGAGACATCCAGATGAACAGCCGTCCTCGTTTCGCCGCCACCCGCCGCATCCTGCTCGCCGCCATGGCCGGCTGCGTGGCCGCCGGCAGCGCCCTTGCAGCCGACTACAAGGAGCACAGCTTCAAGCTGGGCCACGTGATCGCCGACGACCATCCCGCCGCGCTGGGAGGCAAGAAGTGGGCGGAGCTGCTGGCCGAGCGCAGCGGCGGCAAGATCAAGGTGCGCATCTACGGCAACGGCGCCATCGGCGGCGACGCCCAGATGACGTCTGCCGTGCAGGGCGGTGTGCAGGAGCTGGGCATCCTCACCTCGTCGCCCATCGCCAGCGTGGTCAAGGAGATCGGCTTGCTCGACCTGCCGTTCACCTTCAGCACGGCCAGCGAGGTCGACAGCGTGCTGGCCGGTCCGGTGGGCAACGCCATTGCGGCGAAGATGAGCGACAAGGGCATGGTGGTGCTGGGCTGGATGGAGAACGGCTTTCGCAGCATCACCAACAGCAAGCGCCCCATCACCAAGGTCGAGGACCTGCAAGGCCTGAAGATCCGCGTGCTTCAGAACCCGGTCTACATCGATGCGTTCAACACGCTCGGGACCAACGCCGTGCCGATGCCGTTCCCGGAGGTGTACACCGCGCTGGAGTCCAAGGCCGTGGACGGACAGGAAAACCCGCTGGGGACCATCAACACCTCGAAGTTCAACGAGGTGCAGAAGTACCTCAGCATCACGCGGCACACGTACACGCCCTACGTCGTGGTGGTCAGCAAGAAGGTGTGGGACAAGCTGAATCCGGACGAGCAGAAGCTCATGCGCGAAACCGCGGCGGAGGCCTCGGCCTACCAGCGCGACGTCTCGCGCAAGAGCGAAGCGAAGTTCCTGGCCGAGCTCAAGCAACGCGGCATGCAGGTCAACGAGCTGTCGCCGGCCGAGTCCGCCCGCATGCGCGAGAAGCTCATGCCCGTCATCAACAAGCACTCCAAGGACCTCGGCGGCGAGCTCGGTGCCGAGATGCTCAACGAGATCGCCAAGCTGCGGGCCAGCGCCAAGTAAGCAACAGCGTCGTGGGGTGCCGGCCACCCATGCCGGGCGCCCGCGTCGTTCCTTCCACATCCACGGAACCCACGATGAACGTCCTCCTCACCGGCGGTGCCGGTTTCCTCGGCTCCGCCCTGGCTCGGCGGCTGGCGTCGTCCGTGACGGCCGGCGCGCCCATCGAGCGCATCACGCTGCTGGACCGGGCGGCTCCATCGCAGCCGATCGAAGATCCGCGTGTGCACTACATGGCGGCCGACATCAACGACCCGGCCGCGCTGGAGCGAGCGATCGGCGCGCACACCACCACGATCGTCCACCTGGCCGCGGTGGTGAGCGGCCAGGCCGAAGCCGACTTCGACCTCGGCATGCGCGTGAACGTCGATGCGACCCGACTGATCCTCGAACGCGCCCGGGCCCTGGGCACCCGGCCCCGGGTCGTGTTCACCAGCTCGGTGGCCGCCTTCGGCGGTCCGCTGCCCGCCCGGGTCGCCGACGACACGCGTGCCCTGCCGCAAAGCTCCTACGGCGTGCAGAAGGTGATCGGCGAACTGCTGGTGGGCGATTACACGCGCAAGGGCTACATCGATGGCGTCACCCTGCGCGTGCCCACGATCTCGGTGCGACCAGGGGCACCGAACAAGGCCGCCTCCAGCTTCGCCAGCGGCATCATCCGCGAGCCGCTGGCCGGCATGCCTGCCATCTGCCCCGTGTCCACCGACGTGCGCATGTGGCTGCAGTCGCCGCAGTGCGCGGTAAGCAACCTCGTGCACGCCATTTCCATCGACGGCGCGGCGCTGGGCATCGACCGCACGGTCAACCTGCCGGGCCTCTCGGTTTCCGTGGGCGAGATGATCGAAGCCTTGCGCGCGGTGGCCGGCCCCGAGGTGGCGGCGCGGGTGCGCTTCGAGCGTGATCCGCTGGTCGAGCGCATCGTGGCCTCCTGGCCCAGCGACTTCACCGCCGAGCGCGCCCGCGCGCTGGGTTTCGTCGCCGACCAGGATTACGCCTCGATCATCCGCGCCCACATGGCCGGACAGGGCCTCGCGATGGCCGCCTGAACGGCGTTTCCGGCAGCCAGCACAGCCATCCACGAGTTCGGACGACGCGGCAGGCCGTCGGCAGCCTCAGCCCGTGGCACTGCCGTCGGTATGCTGCGCGTCACCGGAGGCTTGGGCAGGGCCCGTCCCGCCATGGGCGAGGTTCCTTGCCAGAGGTCCTGAGCGAAGCGGGTGGAGATTCGATGGAACAGATCGTGTGGAGTGGCGGGGCGCTCCCGTTTGCAGTGCGGTGGCCGCAGCCGTCGCGGCCTGGTAAGGGAGGCCGTGATGAGAGCTGATCGGGCTCACGCACAAAGGCCCCCCCAGACGGCCGCGGGCACGCTGGCGGACCGGGTCACCGCGTCGCTCATGCAGCAGGTGCGCGGCGGAACGTATCCGGTGAATGCCCGGCTGCCGCCGGAGCCTGCGCTGGCACAGCAGTTCGGCGTCAGCCGGACCGTGATCCGGGAAGCCGTGTCGCGCCTGAAGTCCGAAGGGCTGGTCGAGACCCGACAGGGCAGCGGCACGGTGGTGCTGGGGCCCAATGCCGCCAACACCTTCAGGATTTCGGCACCCGGGGGCGACATCGAAGTGCGTGCCGTTCAGGAAGTGCGCTGCGGCCTGGAAAGCGAAATGGCGGCGCTCGCCGCCTCGCGCCGCAACGAGGCCCAGAACGCGCGCATCCAGCGCGCGCTGCGCCGGATTGCCGATGCGGTGGCCGACGGCGGCGACGGTGTCGCCGAGGACATGGCTTTCCATGCCGCCATCGCGGAAGCCGCCTCCAACCCGTTGATGACCTCGTTGCTGGACTTCATTGGCCGCGCGCTGCATGACGTCATCACGGTCACGCGGGCCAACGAGGCGGTTCGGGCCGACTTCTCCCGCCAGGTCGAGCTGGAGCACGCCGCCATCGCCGATGCCATCGATCGCCGGGACGTCGAGGGCGCCCGCACCGCGGCACTGCGGCACATGCAGGCCTCGATCGAGCGCATCACGATTGCCGAGGCCCAGCGTGCCGAGCGCCTTGAAACGCAGCGCTCAGAGACTCAATCCAGCGCCGCACTCAGCTCGGGTACGGCTGCGAAAACATCGGCTTCCAGGCCGTAGTCGGCCACGCTGAAGATGGGCGCCTCCGGGTCCTTGTTGATCGCCACGATCACCTTGGAGTCCTTCATGCCCGCCAGGTGCTGGATCGCGCCCGAGATGCCGCAGGCGATGTAGA
>JAEYPG010000728.1 GCA_023410975.1 Pseudomonadota bacterium | reverse complement strand
GTGCGGGCGGTACGGGTCGAGCCAGAACACCGCCGGCATGCCCGAGTTGCGCGCGCGAGAAACTACGCTTTGGCCGCCTCCAGCGCGTCGTTGAAGGTCTTGCTGGGCCGCATCACCGCAGCCGTCTTCTCGGGGTCCGGGTAGTAGTAGCCGCCGATGTCCACCGGCTTGCCCTGCACCGCGTTCAGCTCCTCGACGATCTTGGCCTCGTTCTCGGCCAGCGTCTTGGCCAGCGGGGCGAAGCGGGCCTGCAGCTCGGCATCATCGGTCTGCGCCGCCAGCTCCTGGGCCCAGTACAGGGTCAGGTAGAACTGGCTGCCGCGGTTGTCCAGTTGCCCGGTCTTGGGCGACGGGCCCTTGTTGTTCTCCAGCAGCTTGCCGGTGGCGGCATCGAGCGTGCGGGCCAGGATCTTGGCCTTCTCGTTGCCGGTCTTGATGCCGAGGTCTTCCATGCTGACGGCCAGGGCCAGGAACTCGCCCAGCGAGTCCCAGCGCAGGTGGTTCTCCTCGACCAGCTGCTGCACGTGCTTCGGGGCGGAGCCGCCGGCACCGGTCTCGTACATGCCGCCGCCGGCCATCAGCGGCACGATGGACAGCATCTTGGCGCTGGTGCCCAGCTCCATGATCGGGAACAGGTCCGTCAGGTAGTCGCGCAGGATGTTGCCGGTGACGGAGATCGTGTCCAGGCCGCGGATGACGCGCTCCAGCGTGTAACGCATGGCGCGCACCTGCGACATGATCTGGATGTCCAGGCCGGTGGTGTCGTGGTCCTTGAGGTAGGTCTGGACCTTCTTGATCAGCTCGGCCTCGTGCGGGCGGTACGGGTCGAGCCAGAACACCGCCGGCATGCCCGAGTTGCGCGCGCGGGTGACGGCCAGCTTGACCCAGTCGCGGATGGCGGCGTCCTTGACCTGGCACATGCGCCAGATGTCGCCGGCCTCGACGTTCTGCGACAGCAGCACCTCGCCGGTTTCGATGTCAACGATGTTGGCCACGCCGTCTTCGGAGATCTCGAAGGTCTTGTCGTGCGAGCCGTATTCCTCGGCCTGCTGGGCCATCAGGCCGACGTTGGGCACGGTGCCCATCGTGCGTGGGTCGAAGGCGCCGTTGGTCTTGCAGAAGTTGATGACTTCCTGGTAGATGCGGGCAAAGGTCGACTCGGGGATGACCGCCTTGGTGTCCTTGGGCTTGCCGTCGGCGCCCCACATCTTGCCGCCGATGCGGATCATGGCCGGCATCGAGGCGTCCACGATCACGTCGTTGGGCGCGTGCAGGTTCGTGATGCCCTTGGCCGAGTCCACCATCGCCAGCTCGGGGCGGTGCTCGTGGCAGGCGTGCAGGTCGCGGATGATCTCCTCGCGCTTGGACGAAGGCAGCGTGGCGATCTTGTCGTACAGGTTCACCATGCCGTTGTTGACGTTGACGCCCAGCTCGTCGAACAGCGCGCCATGCTTGGCGAAGGCTTCCTTGTAGAAGATCTTCACGGCGTGGCCGAACACGATCGGGTGCGAGACCTTCATCATGGTCGCCTTGACGTGCAGCGACAGCATCACGCCGGTCTTGCGGGCGTCCTCGAACTGCTCCTCGTAGAAGGCGCACAGCGCCTTCTTGCTCATGAACATGCTGTCGATGATCTCGCCGTCGAGCAGCTTGACCTTGGGCTTGAGCACGATGGTCTGGCCGCTCTTGGTCACGAGCTCCATCTTCACGTCGCGCGCGCGGTCCAGCGTCATCGACTTCTCGCCGTGGTAGAAGTCGCCGTGCTTCATGTGCGCGACGTGGGTGCGCGAAGCCATGCTCCACTCGCCCATGCTGTGCGGGTTCTTGCGCGCGTAGTTCTTGACCGCCAGCGGGGCGCGGCGGTCGGAGTTGCCTTCGCGCAGCACCGGGTTCACGGCGCTGCCCAGGCACTTGGCGTAGCGGGCGCGGATGGCGCGCTCGGCGTCGGTCTTGGGGTCTTCAGGGAAGTCGGGCACCTGATAGCCTTTGGACTGCAGCTCCTTGATGGCGCTGACGAGCTGGTGCACCGAGGCGCTGATGTTGGGCAGCTTGATGATGTTGGCGTCCGGCTCCAGCGTCTTCTTGCCCAGCTCGGCCAGCGCATTGGGCACCTTCTGCATGTCGCTCAGGTACTCGGGGAACTCGCCCAGGATCCGGTTGGCGACCGAAATGTTGCTCTCGGCGATCTCGATGCCCGCCGGCGCGGCAAAGGTGCGGATGATCGGCAGGAACGAATACGTCGCCAGCAGCGGCGCCTCGTCGGTCAGGGTGTAGATGATGCGGGGATGCTCGGCAGCCATGGCTTCGTTCTCTGTGCGGGGGTGAGGAAAACCTAATACTGTATTCAATATTTGCCGTCATCCAGCTGACGCGTCCTGTTCAGCGCCCGATTCCTCGCCGCCGCACCCATGCGGCGCCCCGGGAACCAACCTGCTGTCGCCGTGAAGCACCCCGGACAGGCCTGCTCCGGTCGGCTGTGCGGTCCCCACGCCGACCAGGGGCAGTAGCAAGTGCCGCGCAGCACATATCACTGGACACACCCAGGCTTTCCCCGGGATTCCAGAATTGCGAAGCGGGGATGCAGTTCTCTACGCCGGGGCGGTCACTCCTTCTCCACCCTCCCTTGCCGCCCTTTTTGGGAGCCCGCCGCGTGCGGGCTCTTTTTTGGCGCCGGCGCCGTGCCCGCTGTCTGGAGGCGCGCGGTGACTTCAGTCGGTACGGCGCCGGTTCGGGCTGGGGTGATCAGGGTGCGTGCGCTCGTCGCGCCGGGTTGCGCGGCGGTCAACGAGGCCCAAAAGCTTGGCGCTTGTCATGAAGAGCCAGCGCAAGCCTTCCGGATCGATGTAGTGGCAGTCGCGGACGTCGATCACGATATCCGTGACGCCGCGCGCGATCGCGCGGTGGTACACGGACTCGATCACGGGCAATGACCCGTAGTAGACGTTCCCTCGAATCTTCATGACGTCGCCGTCCAGGGTCACGTCCGGATGCGCTTGCTGCCACTTGGCGTAGGCAATCGCCACCAGCGAGCCCAGCACCACGGCATCGAACAGGTCGAGAAACAGCACCGACAGGAACGACACCAGGAACACCATCGCTTCGCCGCGGTGCTTGAAGTGAGGCTTGATGTCCTGCCACTTGAGCATGTTGGCGCCCAGCAGCATGACTATCGCCGCCATCGCCGGCATGGGAATGATGGCGATCACTTCCGCGAAGAACAGCACCAGCAGCAGCACCCAGAGGGCCGAGACGGCGATTGCGATACGGCTGTGCATGCCGAGCCGGTGCACCAGCCACATGCGGTTGAACGAGGCACAGGTGGGCAGCGACGAAAGGAAGGGCAGCAGGCAGTTCGAGATCGCATCGGCCTTGATGGCGCTGCGGCTGTCGGTGTAGTGACCTGACTTGCGGTTCATGCGGCGCACCGCCGCCACTGACTGGAACAGGCCCAGCAGCGCCAGCGTCACCGCGCTCGGCACCATGGAGATGATGTCGGGCATCGCCTCCTGGGTGAAGAGCGGCAGCGACGGCGAGATCACGCCAAGCGTCGAGACGTTGCCGATCTGCTCGACCAAGGTGTTCACCTGTCCCACGTTGGCCGCCAGGTACTGCGAATACAGCGTCCCGGCCGTGATTCCGATCAGGACGGCCCAGTTGCGCAGCCGTTTGAACTGCTGCGCGGCCACGCAGGTGACGAGCGTGACGAGCCCGATCTGTATGGCGTAGAGGTTGCCGATCTCAAGCACCGCGAGGAACGACTGCCACGCGATCCAGAGCGGCCACTCGACCTCGGTATTGAGCGGCAGCCCGCCGAACGTGGTGATCGACTTGAAGATCAGGAACAGCCCGATGCCGCAGACGAAGCCGTTGATCACCGGCTCGCTGATGAGATCGAGCATCCGGCCAAGCGGACGGATCAGGCAGAACAGCAACTGGACGAGCCCGGCCATGAGTGCGAGCGTCAGTGCCAGGCCCATGTACTCGGCGCCGAACGGCGCGCACAGCGGCAACAGCGTGACCCCGATGGCGGCCGACATCGAGTTGTTCGGCCCGCCATGGAATATCCGCGACGGGTTGAGCAACGCGCAGAACAGCACGCCCCAGATCGCAGCGTTGATGCCGAAATGTGGCGGCACGCCTGCCAGCGTCACCGAGAACGCGACCGCCTGCGGAATCGTCACCAGCGCGAGCGTGAGCCCCACCAGCAGCATGCTGCCCAGGGCAGGCCAGGCCTGCCGCGCTGCAGTCCGGTACTTCACGACAAGCGCCTTCACGGCCCGGTCTGCCCGCGTTGCTGCAGCGGCATCTCTGTTTGGTCCGTGCCCATGAGATCGAAGAGAAACGGCATGCCCCGCATCAGCAGTTGCTGTCTCAGCGCTGTCATTGGGCCCTGCTTGTCGCCCGCCGGGCGCGGCAGGTTGCCGATGTAGTAGGCGATGTCACGGCATTCCTGGTTGGAAAGCGTGTTCTCCTGCCCCAGGGGCATGTTGCGGCAGATGAAGCCCGGCAAGATCGTCGACACGTAATTGAAGTAGTTGCGCGACTGCGCGTTCCAGGCATTCGGCCCTGCGATGGCGGGTGCAATAAGATGCCCGTTCACTTCCCGCCCCGCTGCCTGCGCCCCGTGGCACTGGATGCACTTGTCCCTGTACAGCGCTTCGCCGCGAACGTAGTCGTCCCCCTGCTTCAGCGTTGCCGATGCCGCGATTTCATCGACGCCCTGTTCCTCGTAGTGGTTGCCGATCTTCAAATCCAGCGCCGCCGAGAGAAAGCGGCTGTAGGCCGTCACGTCGCGGATGAGGTCGTCGGCGATGTTGGGCTTGTAGCCGTTCGACGAGTTGATGTAGCACTGCATCTGCCGCAATTCGTACGGCAGGAGCAGCCCGGTGAAGCGGTCGTACATGTCGGCCATGACCCAGGACGTCCCAAGGTTGAGCGATCCCTTGAGACGGTTGCCGAGGGCGTCCTGCTTGTCGCCGACCGACTGGTGGCAATTGGTGCAGGCGAGGTGGGTACCACGGATGAAGCGGGTCGAGTTCCAGCGTTCGCTGCTCACGTCCGCCGCCTGCCGTCCCTGCGTGTCGTCGATGATGTTGCAACCGCGCTGGATGGCCCGCACGTCCTCGTCACTGTAGCCGCGCAGCTCGACGCTCGTGCCGGTCTGCTGTACGAGGTAGGGAGAGCGGTAGCGCTCGCCGGGCTGCAAGGCGTACTTCTGCAGCTTCTCGCCGCACGCGGCCGTGAGCTTGACCGGCATGTCGCGAGCTTGCTGGCGCTGCTGGTGCTTGTTCACGGCAAGCAGATAGAAGCCACTCGCGGCGAACAGCAGCAGCGCGATCTTCGCAAGCGTTGTGCTGACGGGGCCCATTGATTTACGGATTCTTCTTCAAAGCGCCCTCGGTGAGCTGCAGATAGTGGGCAATCGCGCGGGAAAGCAACCGGATGTCGCGCACCGCCGGGTCATAGATCGTGGGCACGTAGCCGTCCAGGTGCTCGACGTAGCAGCGCTGTATTTGCTC
>JAEYPG010000693.1 GCA_023410975.1 Pseudomonadota bacterium | reverse complement strand
CGTCGGCAACGAGCACGGGAGCGCATGCATCGGCTGGCCGCATCAGGAGCATGCGTCCTTCGGCCGCTGCGACGCTCACGAGCAACAGTGTCTCAATGGCAAAAGGCGTGGCGAACGACCCACTAGTGCGCTTCGAGGTACAGGACAGCGGCATTGGCATACCGGCGGACAAGCTGTCCGGCCTCTTCGAGCAGTTCAAGCAGGCTGACGCCTCTACCACGCGCGAGTACGGCGGCACGGGTCTGGGACTCTCGATCACGCAGAACCTGGCCCGGTTGATGGGCGGAGACGCTGGAGCCACCAGCACGCCAGGCAGCGGGTCGACCTTCTGGTTCACGGCCCGCCTGAGCCGCGGGCACAGCCCGATGCCGGGCCCAGCCTCGCAGACGCAGCCCGATGCCGCGGAGGAATTGCGGGCCGGGCATGCCGGCAAGCGCGTGCTGCTGGCCGAGGACAACTTCGTCAACCGCGAGGTCGCCGAGGCCTTGCTGCGCTCAGCCGGGCTGGTGGTCGAGACGGCGGCCAACGGGCAGGAGGCGGTCGAGAAGGCCAAGGCACACGGCTATGACCTGGTTCTGATGGACATGCAAATGCCGGTCCTGGACGGAATAGCGGCCACGCGCGCGATCCGCACCCTGCCAGGCTGGGACTCCAAGCCCATCCTGGCATTGACCGCAACCGCCCTCAGTGAGGATCGCGCAGCGTGCATCGAGGCTGGCATGAGTGACTTCATCACCAAGCCGGTTGAAGCCAACACGTTGTACCGCGCGATCCTGCAATGGCTGGGCACTTGACCCCAAACCGTCAGTCAACTTGAGCGCCAGGTGTGCTCGGTGGACCGCACGGCGGTGCGCGAGTCCACGCATCGCTGGAGCGCGCTGTCGCGGCACCACGCCATGCTCGGCGAGCAGATACCGCTGCTGGAGAAGGCCATCGGCCGCGCCTACCTGACCGCCGCTGACGAGGACGAGCGCGAGCTGATGCCGGAGCTGCTGCGCTGCCGCGGCGGCTGCCTGGGCGGGTTGGCGCGTGACACTGCCTCCGTGCCCCGCCTGATCGCGCACATGCTGGATCAGCGGTGCGGCATCAACGAAACCGAATGGCTGCTGGAAGCGGAATTCGCCGTCGCAGCCGTGCCGGTGCATGCCGGGCAGCGCCTGGCCGACGTCATTGGCCGCGGCAGCCGGGCCTGGATCGAAAGCTGATCCAGGGCCCTGCAGCCCTGTCCAATCCCGTCCGAGAACCAACGCCGCGCAGCCGGCCGTTGCCTGGCGGTCCGCGCGTCGTTCTTCCCCTTGTCTGGCGGCCAACTCACCGTGCTGATGCAGCAGCTGGACGTGAGTTGCGGCCAATTCTCCCGCTGCGACGGGCATTTTCTTCAAGGCGCTCTTCCGGCAAGCCCGGCATCGACGATCGGCCTTCAATGACTTCAAGTCATGCTGGCGGAGAAAAGATGGTTTTCGATAAGGAAGGCCGCCGCCTAGAGTTTGCGCCATGTCAAGGCGTTGATGCGCGTTGCGACAGCGCCGATGCGCTGATTCAGGACCTGCCCACAGGCGGTCTGCACTCGCACTCCATGCCTTCTGCCTCTTCTTCCAGCATCACACCAGGGGAACCATGATGGCTTCACTTCCGAAGATGAACTTCCGCCACACGGGCATCTTCACGTTCGATCCGGATCTCGTGGCACGGTTCTATTCGCGCTGGTTCGGCATGGTGGCGTCCGACGTGGGCGACGCCAAGGCCGGACACCGGGTCATCTTCATGACCGGTGACCCCGAGGAACATCACCAGATTGCCTTTGCCAGCGGCCGCCAGCCGGAATGGCCGGGCGCCAACCAGCTGTCCTTCACGATCGGGAGCCTGTCGGAGCTGAAGCAACTGGCCATCGCTTTCCACGAGGCCGGCGTGCCCATCCTGCAGCAAAAGGACCACGGCAACACGTGGAGCATCTACGTCGCCGACCCCGAAGGCAACCGCATCGAGGTCTACACGCCGACGGGCTGGCACGTGAGCCAGCCGACTTGGTGGCCCCTGGACCTGATTACCGAGTCCGAGGAAACGATCCGCGCACGCACGCAAGCCTCTGCTCAGGCCGCGCCTGGCTTCATGACGCGCGAGGAATGGATGGCCCAGATCCAGGCCCGCATCGACGCTCAGCGTGCCGCCGGCTGAAAGCGCACTCATCCCACATCCCACAAGCACAAACCCACAGGAGACATATGAACAAGCATCTCATCGCGCTGTGCGCGGCCACTGCCGCCGCGATGCCGGCGGCAGCGCAGCAAGCCACCTCCAGCGTCACGCTCTACGGCATCACGGACGTGGCGGTGACGCACATCAGCAACCGCGGCGGCGCCAGCCTGAACCTGCTCGACAGCGGGCGGCTGCAGTCCTCGCGCTTCGGCTTCCGCGGACGCGAGGACCTGGGCGACGGCCTCACGGGGCTGTTCACGCTGGAGAACGGTTTCGCCCTGGACACCGGCGCGCAAAGCTCGGCCTCGACGTTCTGGAACCGCCAAGCCTTCGTCGGCCTCGGATCGGCCAGCCTCGGCACGCTGACGCTGGGCATCCAGTACACGCCGATCTACGACCAGCTGATCCTGCTGTCGCCCAACGTGACCTTCGGCGGCCACGCGGGCGTGGTGGATGGCGTGGCCGCTCCCACGTCGGCACCGGGCCGCTACAACAACACCCTGGGCGGCACCCGTACCGCCAACTCCGTGAAGTACACCTCGCCGAGCTTCGGCGGCTTCCGGGTGCGGGCGATGGTCGGCCTGGGCGAAGTGGCGGGCTCCTCCTCGGCGGGCCGCCAAACGTCGATCGCCCTGGGCTACGACCAGGGGCCGCTGAGCGCGGGCATCGGCTACCTGACGGCCAACTGCGGCGGCGCCGGCGGCTGCGCGGCAGGACAGGACCGGGACAAGGTGCTTGTCGCAGGCGCGGGCTATGACTTCAAGGTTGCGCGCGTATCGGCCATCGTGTCGCACCAGGAGAACGCGCGCAACGTCGTGGGCAACGAGGCCACGTCGTACTCGGTGCTGGGCACGGTGCCGATCGGGAACTGGGCGCTGTCCGCTGGCTACTCGGCGATGAACGACAAGGCGGCGCAGGACTGGGACCTGCGCCAGTTCAACGCCGGCGTGCAGTACTACCTGAGCAAGCGCACCACGCTCTATGGCTTCTGGTCCAGGCAGAAGGTGGACAACGGGGGCAAGGCCCACATGCTGATGTTGGAGTCGAGCGACTCCAAGCAGGCCCAGTACGGCATCGGCCTGCGCCACACCTTCTGAGGCCACCGCGCACGGCAATTCTGTTCATTGGAGTTGATGCTTCAACCAGCCGGATTGCCGTCGCGAGCGCCAGCCCGCGTGAACAACAGCAAAGCTCATGGACGCCTTAACCAACACGATTCCCAGCATCTGGCAGCACCTGTTCCGCAGCCCGCACCGGCTGGGCTGGGTGGACGCCGCCGGCGTGCAGACGCGCTACATCGAGGCGGGGCCCGCAAACGCCCCGGCCGTCGTCATGCTGCACGGCACGGCCGGCAGTCTGGAGAACTTCTGCGCCAACATCGCGGCCTACGCCGAGCACTTCCGGGTCATCGCCATCGACATGCTCGGCTGCGGCCTGACCGACAAGCCCGATCGTGACTACCTGATCAAGGACTATGCCGAGCATGTCCGCGCGATGATGGATGCACTGGGCATCGATCGGGCGTCGCTGGTGGGCGTGTCACTGGGGTCCTGGGTCGGCGCGGCGCTGGCCCTGGCGCACCCCGCGCGCGTGGCGAAGCTCGTCATGGTGGCGCCAGCGGGCATCATCACCGATGCGCAGGAGGAGGCCCGCGTCGCCGAGGGCGTGCGCAAGCGCAGGCTGGCGGCGTCGGCTGATCCGACCTGGGAGACGGTCCACACCGCCATGAAGGGCCTCGTGCTCGATCCGGCCACGCTGTCCGACGACCTGGTCTCGATCCGCCTGGCGATCTATCGGGACCCGCGCATGAAGGCCGCCATGCCGCACCTGCTGGCCTTCTCGATGGGAGGCCAGGCGCTGAGCGAGGCGCAGTGGCGCTCGCTGGCCCTGCCGATCCAGGTGTTCGCGGCGGTCGATGCCCCGAACATGTTCCTTTCGAACGCGTATGCGATCGCCCGTACCGCACCGGACGTGCAGCTCATCGAGCTGCACGGCTGCGACCACTGGGCGCAGTACGAACAGCCCGACGCGTTCAACGAAGCCAGCATCGGCTTCCTGCGCTAAGCCTGAAGGAGAGCAGCCATGTCGTTGACTCGTGAATCGACCAGCCGCTTCGTGCAGGCCGGGGACGTTCGCATTCACTATCACGAAGCCGGCGAAGGGCCGGTGCTGCTGTGCATCCACGGCGGCGCGCCGGGCGCCTTTGGCTGGGGCAACTTTGGCAGGAACCTGCTCGCGCTGTCCCGCCACTTCCGCACGCTCATCGTCGATCTGCCGGGCTACGGCCTGTCCGACAAGCCGGCGGTGGAAGGTCCGCGCACCGCGTTCTACGCCCGCACCTTCAGGGACATGCTCGACGCTCTGGGCATCCGCCAGGCGCATGTGCTGGGCATGGCCACCGGCGGCACCGTGACGCTCAAGATGGCGATCGACCATCCCGAGCGCGTGGGCAAGCTGGTGGTGGTGAACGCACCCGGCGGCCTGTCGCTGTTCCAGACCGGCGCGCCGCGGCCGGCTTCGCACGATTACTACGCCGGCGAAGGGCCGAGCATGGAGCGCATCAGAGCCAACCTCGAGCGCATCGTCTACGACAAGACGCTCATCACCGACGAGATCGTGCGCGAGCGCTACGAGGCCAGCATCGATCCGGCGTTCATGGCCCAGGCGCCCGAGGGCAAGGGCGGCAGCCCCGGTGGCTCCATCGAGCCGCTGTGGCAGGACCTGCACCGCATCCAGGCCGACACGCTGGTGATCTGGGGCCGCGAGCACCAGACCCTCAACTACGACCACGCGCTGTTCATGCTTAGCCGCATTCCGAACGCGCGCGTGCACATCCACGGCAAGTGCGGTCTGTGGGTGCCTTTCGAGAAAGCCGACGAGTTCAACCGCAACGTCATCAGCTTCCTGTCGTTGTGAAGTGCCGCAACCCCATGCCTTGCCCGAACATGAAAACTGCCTTCCGACTCTCGATGCTCCTGCGTTCTGTCCGAGCTGCCAGGGTGCAACTGCGCACTCCCGTCGCGGCGGCCATCCTGACCGCGTCCGCTGCAGCTCCGTCCATGGCGCAACAGCCCGCGATGATCAAGCTACTGGTCGGCTACCAGGCCGGCGGCGGGGCCGACACGGTGGCCCGCGCGCTGGCCACCAGCCTGCAGGCCAGGCTCAAGACCACCGTGATCGTCGAGAACAAGCCGGGTGCGGCCGGTGCGCTGGCGGCGCAGGCGCTGAAGTCTGCGCCGGCCGACGGCTCCACCTTCATGCTGACCTCGGACCAGTTCCTGATCACGCCGATGACGATGAAGACGGCCGGGTACGACGCGCTGCGCGACTTCCAGCCCGTCGCCGGCCTGAGCACCTTCGACATGTGCTTTGCCGTCAACAGCGGCGTGGTGGCCGCCAAGACGCTCAAGGACTACCTGGGCGCCGCCGCCAAGGACGCGAAGCTGGCCACCTACGGCGTGCCGGCCATGGGCTCGCTGCCCCAGTTCTACGGCTACGTGGTCGGCAAGGAAAGCGGCGTGGAGCTGCGCGCCGTGCCGTACAAGGGCGGCGCGCCCATGGTGATCGACCTGGCCGCGGGCCACGTCCCGGCCGCGGTGGGCCCGTGCCGCGAAATGATGGAGCAGTACAAGGCCGGCAAGGTCCGCCTGCTGGCGGCGGTGCAGAAGGTCGGCTGGGCGCCGGAGGTGCCGACGCTGGCCGACAGCGGCATCAAGGTCGGCCCCTCGAACTGGCAGGCGGTGTTCGCGTCCTCCAAGGTGCCGGCCGCCCAGGTCGAGGCAATGCAGAACGCCGTCCGGGAAGCGCTGAACGACCCGGCCCTCCGGGACCTCGTCGCCGCGGCCGGCTTCGTGCCGCGCTACGTTCCCGCCAAGGAGCTGCGCGACCTGGCGGGCGAGGCCACCACGTTCTGGTCCAGGCACATCCGCGAGTCCAGGTACGAGCCCCAGTGACACCGCGCACCCATCCACCGGAAAGGCATCATGCGACTCATTGACCAGATCGTTGACCACGCGATCAACACGAAGTTCGAATCGTTCGACCGCGAGACCGTCGAGGCCGCGCGGCTGCGGCTCATCGACGCGCTCGGATGCACCGTCGGGGGCGTCGAGGCTCCCGGCAACCAGGCGCTGCTGGACTTGGTTCGCAGCTGGGGCGGCGCGCCGCAGGCGACGATCGTCTCGCACGGCGACCGCGTGCCGCTGCAGCACGCGGCCATGATGAACTCCATCATGTGCCGCTCTTTCGACTTCGAGGTGACCGGCCCCGAGGCCGAAGGCGTCAACGCCGGCAAGATGGTCGGCCACGTGTGCAGCACCACCGAGCCGGCGGCGCTGTCCGTCGCGGAGTTCACGAAGGCCTCCGGCAAGGAGCTGCTCGCGGCCGTGATCCTGGGCGGCGACATCGGCGCGCGCATGATCGTGGCCAACCAGTTCGACTTCAGCAAGTGCTTCGAGGTCTGCGGTACGGGCAATGCGCTCGGTGCCACGGCGCTCGTCGGCCGCCTGATGGGTGCCAGCCATGACCAGCTGGTCAACGCCTTCGGCATCGTCCTGCACCTGATGGCCGGCTCCTTCCAGTCGCTGTGGGACGGTGTGGACAGCTTCAAGCTGCCCGGCGCCATGGCCGCGAGCAACGCGGTGCTGGCCGTGCAGATGGCCATGCGCGGCTTCAAGGGCGTCAAGGACCCGCTGACAAGTCCCCAGGGCTACTTCGCGCTGTACGGCAACAAGCCGTGCCCCGAGAACGCGGTCGCGGACCTGGGGCGCCTCTACTACGTCAAGGGCATGCACAAGCTGCACCCGTCCTGCTACGGCAACCACAACCCCATCGAGAGCGCCCTGGAGATCGTGCGCGCGCACGCCTTCGAGGTCCAAGACCTGGAGGACGTGGTGCTGGAGGTGCCGCCACACCGCGTCAACACCTTCCTCAACCAGCCGGTCCAGCCGGGCGACGCTCAGCCGCGGCTGCTGTTCAGCATTCCCTACGGCATCGCCAACGTGCTGCTGCGCCGCGAGGTGCGCATCGAGCACTACACCGAGGACAACCTGCGCGTGCCCGAGCTGCTGGAGCTCGCGCGCCGGGTGCGCCTCGTGCCTTGTGCCGACCTGGCGGGCCATCAGCACAGCCATCTCGTCGTCACGCTGCGCGACGGCCGCAGGCTCACAGCCGGCCGCCTGAAGTCGCCCCTGGGCTGGGCGGACAACCCCGTGGCGGCCGACCTGGTGCGGCAGAAGTACTGGCGCAACGTGGACTTCGCGGCGACGGTCAGCCGCGAGCGGGCGGCCCAGGCGCTCGCGATGCTGGACAACCTGGAGCAGGTCGAGGACGTTTCAGGGCTGGCAGCCAGCCTCGTGCGCTGAGCGGGCCACCGCCGCCGACTTGATTGACCGAGGACATCGCGTGATCGACACCATGCGCCGCCGCAGCGGCATCCTGCTTTCACTGGGCCTGCTGGGCCTGCCCTTCTCGGCCCCGGCGCAGCCGCAGGGCTATCCCAACCGGCCCGTCACCATCGTCGTGCCCTATCCGCCGGGCTCGTCGCCGGACGCGCTCGCGCGGCTGGTGGCCAAGGAACTGGGCGGCGTGATCAAGCAGAACGTCATCGTCGAGAACCGGCCCGGCGCCAGCGGCATGATCGGCGCCAAGGCGGTGGCCGGCGCAGCGCCGGACGGCACCACGCTGCTGATGCACACGCCCGCGTGGCCGGCGGCGAAGATCTTCATGAAGAAGCCCCTCGTGGCCGTGCCTGAAGGGCTGGAGCCCGTGACGCTGGTGGCGGAAGGGCGCTTTGCGCTGACCGCGGCGGGTGCCCTGCCGGCCAAGAGCTTCAACGACATGGTGGGCTACGCCAAGGCGAACCCGGACCGCCTGAACTTCGCCACCACGGGGGGTGGCGACTCGCTGCTCTACTTCCACCTGATGCTCAAGGAGAAGGGCATCCGCATCGCCACCATCACGTACAAGGGGTCGGCGGAATACATGCCCGCACTGGTGAACAACGACGTGCAGCTCGCGTTCACGCCGGAGTACAGCATGCTGCCGCTGGTCAAGGAGGGCAAGCTCAAGGTGCTGGCCGTCACCGGCGACACGCGCTCGGCCGCCTACCCCGACGCGCCGACCTTCAAGGAGCTGGGCCTGCCCGGCATCCGCAACAACTGGATGGGGCTCTTCGCGCCTGCGGGAACTCCTCCCGCCGTGCTCGGCCGGCTCAACGCCGACCTGGCCTCGATCATCAAGTCGCCGGAGGTGTCCAGGCACATCCAGGACATCTACTTCGAGCCCGTCGGGTCGAGCGCGCAGGAACTGCGCAAGCGCGTCGCGACGGAGATTGCGGAATGGTCCGCGCTGGCCCGGGACGTGGGCATCAGCGCCCAGTGACCGCCCGCCGCCATTTCTTTTCATACCCGTAGTCATGCTTTCACAAGACACCATCGCGGCGCTGGCGCGCCAGCTCTACGACGCCCGCAAGACGCGCACTCAACTGCGCCACTTCTCCCAGCAGCATCCGCAGATGACCATCGAGGACGGCTATGCCATCCAGCGCGAATGGGTGAAGCTCGAACTCGCCGATGGCTGCCGCATCAAGGGCCGCAAGATCGGGCTGACCTCGCGCGCGATGCAGCTCTCCAGCCAGATCAGCGAGCCTGATTACGCACCGCTGATGGACGACATGTTCTTCGAGCAGGGCAGCGAGCTGCCCACGCAGCGCTTCATCGCGCCGCGCGTGGAGGTGGAGCTGGCCTTCATCCTGGGCAGGCCCCTCAAGGGCCCGGGCGTCACGCTGTTCGACGTGCTCTCCGCCACCGACTACGTCACCCCGGCGGTGGAGATCATCGATTCGCGCATCGAGCAGTTCGACCGCGAGACCAAGGCGCCGCGCAAGGTGTTCGACACCATCAGCGACTTCGCCGCCAACGCCGGCATCGTGCTGGGCGGGCGCCCGGTGCGCCCGGACGCGGTAGACCTGCGCTGGGTGGGCGCGATGCTGTTCAAGAACGGCGTCGTGGAGGAGACCGGCCTGGCCGCGGGCGTGCTCAACCACCCGGCCACGGGCGTGGCCTGGCTGGCCAACAAGATCGCGCCGCATGGCGAAGGCCTGGAGGCCGGCCAAGTGATCCTGGCGGGGTCCTTCACGCGGCCCACGCCCGCGGCCGCCGGCGACAGCTTCCACGTCGACTACGGCCCGCTGGGGGCGGTGACCTTCCGTTTCGCCTGAGGTGTGAGATGAAGATGCCCGTCAACCGCTTCAAGCAGGCCCTGCGCGAAGGTCGTCCGCAGATCGGGCTGTGGGTGGGCCTGGCCGACGCCAACGCCGCCGAGGCCGTTGCCGCCACAGGCTTCGACTGGCTGCTGCTCGACGGCGAGCACGCGCCCAACGACCCGCGCAGCGTGCTGCAGCAGCTGCGTGCCGTCGCACCCTACGCCAGCCATCCGGTCGTGCGCCCGGTCCAGGGCGACACGGCGCTGCTCAAGCAGTACCTGGACATCGGAGCGCAAACGCTGCTGGTGCCCATGGTGGACACGCCGGAGCAGGCTGCAGCGCTGGTACGCGCCATGCGCTATCCGCCCGAAGGCATCCGGGGCATGGGCGCGTCGCTGGCACGCGCCTCGCGCTGGAACCAGGTTGATGACTACGTCAACCTGGCCAACGACCAGATGTGCCTGCTGGTGCAGGCGGAAACGCCTGCGGCCATGGACAACCTCGCGGCCATGGCCGCGGTGGAGGGCGTGGACGGGGTGTTCTTCGGCCCGGCGGACCTGTCCGCAGCCATGGGCTACCGCGGTCAGGCTGGCCATCCGGCGGTGCAGGAGGCCATCCTGCGCGGCATCGCCACGGTGCGGGCTGCCGGCAAGGCTGCCGGCGTGCTGATGGCCGACCGCCTGCTGGCCCGCCGCTACCTGGATGCCGGCGCTACCTTCGTGGCCATTGGCGTGGACACCACGCTGCTGGTGCGTGCCGCCCGGGATCTGCTGCAGGACTTCAAGGCTCCGGCCACGCCGGCCACCTCGGACATCGCGGCTGCCATTTCCTGCCCCTACTGAACCCGCGCCCGTGGCCGGCGCCACGAGCCTACCGGTCACCGACCTTTGATGTGCCGCAACGGACTTCCGTGGCGGCTACGCGAGCCCCGGGCGCTTCGCCGGCACCTTGGCCTTGGCGATGACCCATTTCTTGAAGGCGTGAATGCGCTCGTCGTGATCCGCGCCCTTCTGGTGCGTCACGTAATAGGCGTGGGCGGGCTCCACCGTCTGCGGCAGGGCCTGGACCAGGCGTCCGGCCTCCAACTCGCCTTCCACGAGAAACAGCGGTATCAGCGCGAACCCCAGGCCTGACAGTGCCGCCTCACGCAACGTGAGCAGCTGCGGGAAGCGCAGCGCCTGCGCCAGGTTGGGCACGGGCAGGTCGAGCTTCTCGAAATATTCCTTCCAGTAGTCGCGCCGGCCGCCGGTGTAGGCCAGCAACGGGCAGCGTGCGAGATCGTCGGGCCGGCGCAGCTGCTTGAGCTGCTGCACCTGCGGCGAGCACACCACGCCCAGCGCCGCGTTGACCGGCAGCCGCGTCGCGACGCTGCCCGGCCACGGTGGGGTGCCGTAGCGGATGGCCAGGGCGGCGCTTTCGCTTGCCGGGTCGCGCTCATTGCCCAGCAGGTTCACAAGGATGTCCGGATGCCGGCTGCGGAAGTCCGCCAGCTTGGGCACCAGCCACAGCGTCGCGAAGCCCTCATTCACCACGATGGACAGGGCTTCCTCCTCCGCCGACCTGCGCACCAGCGCGCCCGCGGCCTCGATCTGCTGCAGCCCCTGGCTCACCTTTTCGAAATAGATCTCGCCGGCCGGTGTCAGCGAGATCCACCGGCCATTGCGCTCGAACAACTGCACGCCAAGCTCGCGCTCCAGCGCCTGGACCATCCTGCTGACAGCCCCCTGAGTGACATGCAGCTCGTTGGCGGCCGCGGTGAAGCTGAGCCAGCGCGCGGCCACGGCGAAATAGCGCACGGCGGTGAGGGAGGGAAGGCGGTTCATGGTCTGCAGCGTGCCGCGGCGGGTGCATGGCCCGCCGGGTTTCTTGTATGAGCACAGGTCATGTTAGCGGAGAAGAGATGGTTTTGGCCGTGCAGGACCGACTCCTAGACTTTCGTCACTTCCTCAACCGAGCACGCAGGACCTTCCCATGGGATCGTTTGACATCTTCGCGACCGAATCCATCGCCAGCCGCCAGGCCACGAACCCGCGTCCTCTTGCGGTGGACGGTGCCGCGTACCGCGAGCGCGCGCTGGCGGCCGGCGCCGAATTCGTCGCCAGCGTCGAGAAAATCGTGCCGCTCATCCGCGAGCACCGTGCGGAATCCGAGCGCATCGGCCGGGTGGCCGCTGCCTCCGTCGCGGCCATGAAGGAGGCCGGCGTGTTCCGGGCCTTCACGCCGCTGCAGTTTGGCGGGCTGGAGCTGCCGCCGGCCGCGTTCTTCGACGGCATCATGCGGATCGGCGCCGCGGACCCGTCGGCCGCCTGGATCGGCGGCCAGTTGACCGTGCACTCTTTTGAGATCGCTCTCATGGATGAGCGCATGCAGAAGGACTTCTGGGGCGACGGTCCGGATGCGGTGGCTTCAAGCTCCTACGCGCCGCTGGGCAAGGCCCGCACGGTGGAGGGCGGCTACGTCCTCGATGGCACCTGGACGTTCTCCAGTGGCGTCGATCACGCGACGTGGGTGGTGCTGGGTGGCGGCGAGCGCAACTACCTCGTGCCCTTGGCCGATGCCACCATCGACCACGAGAGCTGGGATGTCCATGGCCTGCGGGGCACGGGCAGCAAGGCCGTCACGCTGCGCGAGGTCTTCGTGCCCGAGTACCGGGTGCACGAGCTTGCCGACACGCTCAATGAAACGGACCCGGGGCTGGCAGTCAACAACCGGCCGCTGTTCCGCCTCTCCTTCACGGCCATGTTCAACTCGACGATGCCCAATGCGGCCATCGGCATGACCATGGGTGGGCTGCAGGAGTTCGTCGAGCAGACCCGTGTGCGCTTGGGCCGCCAGGGCACCGGCACGGCCTCGTCGGCCAATCCGTTCATGCAGGTGCGCCTGGCCCAGGCGCTCACGAAGGTCAAGGGCGTGCGCACGCGGCACCTGGAGAACTGGCGGCTGCTGTTCGACCTGGCCTGCCGTGGCGAGGAGCCGGCGCAACTGGAGAAGCTCAGGGTCCGTTTCGAGGCCTCGGATGCCGCGGGCGCCTGCTTCGAGACCTTCGCCGACATCTGGCCCTATGCCGGCGCCGCCGCGATCAAGGACGGCAACCCGATGCAGAACGCCTTCCGCGACTTGATGGCGATGCGCAACCACGGCTCGGCCGGGCGTGAAGCCGCCGCCTGCCAGTACATCGGCGCGATGTTCGACCAACCCGGCCCGCCGCGGTCGCCGGTCAACATGGCAATGGTCTCCTACTACAGGTAAGCGCCGCGGCCGGACACAGGAACAAGAGGCACTCCCATGAGCGAAACAGCACCCACTTCCCAAGAGGCCCGCCTCATCGAGCATGGGGATCCCAGCGCCGATGGACGTGCGTTCCGGCGCAGCCTGGGCCAGTACCCGACCGGCGTGGCGGTGATCACGGCATGCCACCGCGGCAAGCTCCTGGGCATGGCCGTGAACTCCTTTGCCGCCGTGTCCCTGGACCCGCCGCTGGTGTTGTGGTCGATACGCCGCGAGTCCGCCAGCGCGCCGGACTTCTGCGAGGCGCAGCATCTCGCCGTCAACGTGTTGGCAGCCAACCAGGTGCAGGTATCGCAATGGTTCGGCGCGGCCCATCCCGAGCGCTTCCAGATGGCGGCCTGGGAACCGGATGCCCACGGTTCTCCGTTGCTGGAAGGAGCCATCGCCCACCTCGAGTGCAGCCGGCACGCGGTGCTTGATGGCGGCGACCATTTCATTCTGGTGATGCGCGTGGAACGCCATGCGCGCTACCAGGGCGAGCCGCTGCTGTTCGCGCAAGGGCAGTACGCCGTCATGCAGAACCATCCCCATGTGTCAGCCAACCGGGGCGCCACGGCGTCGTCCCGCACCTGCAGCGAGGCGGAGGCCCCGTTGCTGCGCCTGCTCAGCATCGCCCACCAGCGCATGTCGGCGCAGTTCCAGCAGCATCGTGAGGCGCTGGGGCTCAACGCATCGTCGACCCGGGTCTTGAACAAGCTGTGCGCGGGCGCCTGCGGTGTGGAGGAGCTGGAGCGGCTGACCTACCTCGGGCGCGACGCCGTGGAGGACACGCTGGCCGAGCTCCTGGCGCAGGGCTACGTCACCCGGGACGCCGGAGGGCTGTTCGAGCTGACGCCGTCGGGGCATGACAAGAACGATGCCATCGCCGCGCGGTCGGCCGCGTTCGCCGCCGAGAAGCTCCAGGGCTTGCCCGAATACGACGTGGCCGCGGCCAAACGCGTGCTGCTGGCGCTGCACGAGCGCTGATCCACCAAGTAGGGAGCCCGCCATGGACATCTTCTGCGGCCTGCCGTCGCCCTCCAAGCGCCTGGACTGCGCTTTGACGATAGGCAACTTCGACGGGGTTCACCGGGGGCACCAGGCGTTGCTCGCGCAACTGGTTGGCGAGGCACACCGCCGTGGCCTGCCGTCGTGCGTCATGACCTTCGATCCGCACCCCCGCGCTTGGTTCGCGTTGCGCCGAGGGTGCTCCGACCAGGCGCCCACCCGGATCGGCACGCTGCGCGACAAGGCGGCCGAGCTGCGGCGCTGTGGCGTGGACCGGCTCGTGATCGTGCGCTTCGACGAGGCCTTCGCGCGGCTGACGCCGCAGGCCTTCATCGACGACGTGCTGTGCGACGCGCTGAGAGTGCGGCATTTGCTGGTGGGCGACGATTTCCGCTTCGGTGCGGGTCGCGCAGGCGACCGCACCATGCTGCAGCAGGCAGGGCGGCTGCAGGGGTTCGACGTCGCCAGCATGCCGAGCCACGAGGTGTTCGGGCTGCGCGTGTCCAGCTCCAGCGTGCGCGACGAATTGGCGCGGGGCAACCTGGCCCACGCGGCCACGCTGCTGGGCCGGCCCTACGGCATCGGCGGCCGGATCGTGCGCGGCGGCGGCCACGGAACCCGCCTGGGCTTTCCCTCCCTGAACCTTGGCCTTGGGCCTACCGTGCCCGCTGCACAGGGCACGTTCGTCGTGCGGGTCAAGGGGCCGACGGGCCCCATGCTCCCGGGTATGGGCTGCATCGGGATGCAGCAAGCGGCAGACGGTAGCGCCACTGCCATGCTGAGGGTCCATCTTTTCGAGCGCCCCGTGTATCTTGGCTCCGAGAGCAGCCTGGGCCAGCTCATGCAGGTCGAGTTCCTGCACAAGCTCCACGCAGGGCAGTCCCTCGGCAGCACGGAGTCCTCACGGGAGGACGTGGCACGTCATCTCCTTGATGCCCGCTCCTGGTGGACAGCCAACCACCAACTGCTGGCATGGGCCACCGTCCGCCGGCCGCACGTGCCGGTGCGCGGCGCATGGCGAAACGAGGCCCGCGGACTGCGCCTGAGAGGAAGCGGCTGCTGACCTTGCGGCGTGCCCCACCCGTTTGGCACCCATCGATGGCACACGACCCTGGCTTATCACGATGCGCGTCGAAGCTTCGTCACCTGCACTGGCCCCCCTGCGGCACGGCGCGTTCCGCATGCTGTGGGCCACCGGGCTCATCGCGAACGTCAGCGTCTGGATGGGCGACGTGTCGGCCGCCTGGCTGATGACCACGCTGACGGCGGACCCGCTGTGGATCGCGCTGGTGCAGACGGCGTCCATGCTGCCCATGTTCCTGCTGGCATTTCCCAGCGGCGCCTTGGCCGACAACCTGGACCGCAGGAAGTTCCTGCTGGCCACGCAGCTGTACGTGGCCGCCACCGCGGCATTGCTCGCCCTGGCGGCCTACAGGGGCTGGATGACGCCTGGGTTGCTGCTGGCGCTGGTCTTCGCCGGCAGCATCGGCCTGGCGATGCGCATGCCGGTACTGGCTGCGGTGGTGTCCGAAGTCGTGCCGCGCGCGGAGCTGCCGGCGGCGGTGGCGCTCAATGGCATCTCGATGAACGCCTCGCGCATCGCCGGCCCCATCCTGGCGGGGCTGCTCATCACCCATGCGGGCGCGCCCTGGGTGTTCCTGCTCAACGCGCTGCTGGCGCTGGCCACGATGGCGCTGCTGGCCCGCTGGCGCCGCCCGGCGCCGCCTCGCCCGCTTGGGCGCGAGCGGCTGCGCACGGCGCTGCGGGTGGGGCGGCAGTACGTGGCGCAGTCCCGCGCGCTCAAGGGCGTGCTGTGGCGGCTGGGCGCCTTCTTCTTCTGTTCGGTGGCGCTCACGTCCTTGCTGCCGCTGCTGGCGCAGCGGATGCTCGGCGGCGGGGCCGGCGCCTTCACGCTGCTGCTGGCGAGCATGGGCGCGGGGGCCATCGCCGCAGCCCTCATACTGCCCGGGCTGCGCGCGCGCTACACGCTCGACGGCCTGCTGGCCAGGGGCGCCGCGCTGCAGGCCGCCGCGATGGCCGGCATGGCGTACTCGGACCGCATGGCCTGGGCCATGCCGATGATGTTCCTCAGCGGCATGGCCTGGATCGCCAACGGCAACACCCTCAACGTGGCCGCGCAGTTGGGGCTGCCCGACTGGGTGCGCGCACGCGGCATGTCGGTGAGCATCGTGGCGGTCATGGGCGCCAGCGCCGCCGGCGCGGCCACGTGGGGCCAGCTCGCGGCCACCCTGGGCGTGTCCGCCAGCCTGCTGATCGCCGCCGTCCTGGTAATGGCCGGCATGCTCGCGACGGCGCGCCTGCTTCCGCAGGCCGCCGGTGAGGACATCACGCCGCACCCTGTCCGGCAGCCCTACGGGGCCGACCGGCAGGCCGTGCCCGGGCGCGTGGTGCTGACCATCGAGTTCCGCATCGACCCGCAGCGTGCCGAGGAGTTCTGCGCGCTCATGTGGCGGGAAAGCCGGCCCAGCCGGCTGCGCCAGGGGGCCTTGTCCTGGGAGCTGCAGCGCGACCTGGACGATCCGGGGCGCTTCGTCGAGGTGGTCACGGACGAGTCCTGGTCGGACCACTTGCGCCGCTTCGAGCGCGTGACGGTGGCCGACGCGCAGCTGCGTGATCGCAAGCGCGCCTTCCACCTGGGCCAGGCGGAACCGGCCATGCGCCGCTACGTGACGACATCGCGGCGCAGCTGCGTCTGCGATGCCGCATAGGCCGCCGCTGGGCTGCGCATCGGCGAAAGGGCAGTAATCATTCGAGCCCCTGGGCCTCTCGATACGTCCGCGCCTCCTCCTTGAGCCAGTCCCGGAACAGCATCAGCGAGCGATTCCCAGCCTCGCGCTCCGGCCACATCAGGTGGTAGCTGCGGTCACCGGGGTGCCGATGAGTCGAGGCCCGCACCAGCAGCCCTCGCCGCAGCTCGTCTTCCACCAGCGTGCGCGGCACCAGCGCCACGCCCAGCCCGTGGATGGCGGCCTCCACCAGCATCGAGAACAACTCCAGGCGCGGGCCGGTCATGTCCCCGTCCACCTGCACCCCCCGGGAGACAAACCACTGGCGCCAGGCGTAGGGCCGGGTGCTTTGCTGCAGCAGCGTGCAACGCTCCCAATCGGCCTCGCCGCTGCGCGTGCAACGGTGCGCCGCCAGGTAGGGCGGACTGGCCAGCGGAAGCAGTTCCTCGTGCATCAGGAATTCGGCCTGGGTGCCGGGCCAGATCCGTTCGCCCGCGCTGATGGCCGCATCGAAGGGCGTCTCGTCGAACAGGAACGGGCGCGACCGGGCATTGAAGTTCACGGTGATGCCCGGATGTCGTGCGCTTAACCGCGGCAGCCGCGGCAGCAGCCACTTGGTGGCGAACGTGGGCACGACGCCCAGTTCCAGCGTGCCGCCCTGGCTCCCCTTGGCCATCAGGTCCAGCGTGTCGCGTTCGACCTCGTCCAGCCGGGCCGCGACCTGGCGGCTGTAGGTGGCACCGGCATCGGTCAGTGCCACGCCGCGCCGGTCGCGGCGGAACAGCTTCACGCCGAGGAAATCCTCAAGCGAGGCGATCTGGCGGCACACGGCACTTTGCGTCACGGACAACTCGTCCGCGGCTTTCGTGAAGCTCTGGTGGCGTGCGGCGGACTCGAAGGCGGCCAGTGCCGCGGTGGAGGGCAGGGTGCGTCGCATGGTGTCTTACGAGTGCGTTATTGGAACAAATCGGTGCGAATAAATCGTTTGTGAGCACTGATCTGCATGCGTAAAGTGCCATTTCAAGCCATCACCAAGCAGGTACAGAAATGACTTCTTCGCACAAGTATGCCGCGTTCCAGTGGGACGACCCGCTGCTGCTGAATTCGCAGCTGACCGAGGAGGAGCGCATGGTGCGCGACTCGGCGCACGCCTACTGCCAGGAGCGGCTGGCACCGCGCGTGCTCGATGCGTTCCGCCACGAGCAGACCGATGCCACGATCTTTCGCGAGATGGGCGAACTGGGCCTGCTGGGCATCACCATCCCGGAGGCTTATGGCGGTGCCGCGCTCAGCTACGTGAGCTACGGCCTGGTGGCCCGAGAGGTGGAGCGCGTCGATTCGGGCTACCGCTCGATGATGAGCGTGCAGTCCTCGCTGGTGATGGTGCCGATCAACGAGTTCGGTACCGAGGCACAGAAGCAGAAGTACCTGCCCAAGCTGGCCAGCGGCGAGTGGATCGGCTGCTTCGGCCTGACCGAGCCCAACCACGGCTCCGACCCGGGCAGCATGATCACGCGGGCGCGCAAGGTGCCCGGTGGTTACAGGCTTACCGGCAGCAAGATGTGGATCACCAACTCGCCCATCGCCGACGTGTTCGTGGTCTGGGCCAAGGATGACGACGGCGCCATCCGCGGCTTCGTGCTGGAAAAGGGCTGGAAGGGGCTGTCCGCGCCCGCCATCCACGGCAAGGTGGGGCTGCGTGCTTCCATCACCGGCGAAATCGTGATGGACGAGGTGTTCTGCCCGGAGGAGAACGCCTTTCCCGAAGTGCGCGGCCTCAAAGGCCCGTTCACCTGCCTCAACAGTGCGCGCTTTGGCATTGCCTGGGGGGCACTGGGCGCGGCCGAGGACTGCTTCCACCGCGCGCGACAGTACGTGCTGGACCGCAAGCAGTTCGGCAAGCCGCTGGCGGCGAACCAACTGGTGCAGAAGAAGCTGGCCGACATGCTCACCGAGATCACGCTCGGCCTGCAGGGCTGCCTGCAACTGGGGCGCATGAAGGACGAAGGCACGGCCGCGGTGGAGATCACCTCGATCATGAAGCGCAACTCCTGCGGCAAGGCGCTGGACATCGCCCGCGTGGCGCGCGACATGATGGGCGGCAACGGCATCAGCGACGAATTCGGCGTGGCGCGCCACCTGGTGAACCTGGAGGTGGTCAA